>DUOC01000087.1 GCA_012839065.1 Thermoanaerobacterales bacterium
AACTCGCTCGCACACTGTCCAGTTCTCAAAGTCCATTGCCTGCCCCGCTCTCTTTAGGATTGGAGCCGACAGTTATTCATATTAGCACTTTTATTCTGTTTTGTCAAGTAGTTTTTTTAAGCTCTAAATCCCAACTGCATTTTAGGCAGCATTGATAATTTACCACATTTCAAAACATAATTCAACCACTATTTTAGAGTTATTTTATTCCCCTATTTAAATAAAATGCCAATATGCACATATATCTCTCTTTTGCCCGTCCATGCTAGTTCTATGTGTAGTCAACCAAAGTCTGTTATATGCATATTTTTATTTTGCTACTCTTATAATAGATTCTACCCCATCCCATATAACCCTATATCCTAGAGCTTGAGCAGTATTTCTCAGTGGAAAATATGATTTACCGTTAATTATCATAGGATTTTTAACAGTATAGACCTTATCCTCGCCTTTTCTAACAGTTACTTCTTTTGTTTGTGGATTCCATGAAACAGAAAGATCAAAATATTCCCTTAACACATCTGATGAAATATATGTCACTCCGTTTTTAATATGTACGTCTTTTTTAATGGTAAAAAGCTCTTTATTAGTTTCGCCTTCAAGGTTTGGTTGTATTTCACTTAAGAAATGCTTGTCTTTTACCAATTCTCTGTAATTCTTGAGAATGTTTTCATTGTCAGTCAAAGCATAGTTGTTTATTCTGCGCCCTTTAGGCGCATTAATTAAATTGTTCACATTGAAATAAAATATAGATTTCACTCGGGGATACTTTGTTTTCAATCCATTATACATCCTGCTTATCTTATTTATGGCGAAATCTTCATAATATTTTCCATCGGTAGTAGTATAGTGTGTTGCTCCAAACTCTGATATCTGTATCGGCTTTTTATGGCTGTAATTATCATAAACATAATCTAATAGTTCTAATGGATCTTCATGCCAAGCCGAGAAGTTTTTATTGTTGTTGTGGTATACAACATTGTAGATATTGATTCCAACCCAGTCTACATATTCATCCCCGGGATAGTATTCCTTAATAGTTGCCTGAGGAAACGTGAAAACTGTCCACACCATTATCACATTAGGAGCCTCTTCTTCCATCACATCGTGAACAAGTCTCCATTTTTCTATGTACTTTTGCGGATCTCCACTATAGGCTGCCCATGTTCCATTCATCTCAGATGCAAATCGTAAGAAGATAGGCACCCCTGCCTCTCTTGCCTTTTTAGCAAATTCTCGTAAATATGTATCGTCTTTTACCTCATCTAAACCATTATTGGGTTCCCAAGATATATGTGGTATCGCTCCTGCCTGTTTAACTTGCTCAACCCACTTCTGCGGGAAATCCTGCCCATATCCTACATATAAGAAAAAAGAAGCATGTTTTTTCCCTGTCAGTCTGTTGAATTCATGCATACTTCCGTTTATCAAAGTATCTTGATAGACATAAGCTCCTAAATAAGCGCCCTCTTTCGGTTCGTATTTTTGCAGGGTATAGTTATCTGCTTCTATTAATATCCTAATATTACTTGCTGCATTTGCCGTAGAATTTAATAATATTATTGTTAGCATCATTAAGAATATTAGAGTTTTCTTCTTAAGCTTCAACATACCACTCCTCATATACTGTGTTTAGACCCACATTTTTAAATGGTCTAAATATAGTTTTTTTATTTATTTAAAAAAGATATCCTAATGCTTTTGCTTATTTTAATGTTTTAGCTATTAATATATATTCTATATAAATCATTAAAAATCCTGCTGCAATAAAAAGGCCCTCGGATAATCTTCCGAAGACCTTCATTACAGCTCTATAATTTTATTCTTCCCTTAGTCTCATAGTCGGGAATAGAATTACATCCCTGATAGAACTTGAATCTGTGAGAAGCATT
>DUOC01000088.1 GCA_012839065.1 Thermoanaerobacterales bacterium
ATACTAAAAAGTGAACTTTCATTGTTAAGACAGGGTTTGCTTATAGGATCAGGCTGCCAAGCGGGTGAAATTTATAAAGGGATAATTAATGGACTTAGTGAAGATGAAATTAAAGAAAAGTGTAAGTTTTATGATTTCCTGGAAGTTCAGCCAATAATGAATAATTATTTTTTAATTAATAAAGGTTTAGTTGAAGACATAGAAGTGTTAAAATCAAATAACAAATATATATATCAGCTTGGTAAGACTTTAGGGATACCGGTAGTAGCCACAGGTGATGTACATTTTTTAGATCCGGAAGATGAAATCTTCAGAAAGATACTTTTGTATAATCAGGGTTTTGAAGACTATAATGAAAAGACGACCTTATTTTTTAAGACTACCAATGAGATGCTGGAAGAATTCGAATATCTGGGCGAACAAGCTGCTGAAGAAATCGTAATTTATAATACAAAAAAAATCGCCGATATGATTGAAAATATAAAGCTGTTTCCTGACGGGCTTTATACACCTAAAATTGATGGTGCAGAAGAGATTATAACTGATATGATATATCAGAATGCAAAAGACTTATATGGTGATCCACTGCCAAGCATAGTAGAAGAAAGGATTAGAAAGGAATTATACGCTATTATAAATAATGGGTTTGCGGTTGTATATTTGATAGCCCATAAACTAGTTAAAAAATCTTTAGAAGACGGTTATCTAGTAGGATCAAGGGGTTCTGTCGGTTCTTCATTATGTGCTACTTTGTGTGGAATAACAGAAGTAAATCCCTTGCCACCACATTATATATGTCCTAATTGTAAATATAATGAGTTTATTGAAAATGAAAAATATGGGACAGGTATTGATCTACCTAATAAGGAGTGCCCAATATGTACGAGTAAGTTAAAAAAAGAAGGCTATAATATACCTTTTGAAGTTTTTATGGGATTTAAAGGTGATAAAGTCCCAGATATAGATCTGAATTTTTCAGGTGAATACCAATCTAGTGCACACAAAAATGTAGAGGAAATATTTGGTGAAAAATATGTCTACAGAGCAGGAACAATAGGAACTATTGCCGAAAGAACAGCATATGGTTTTGTAAAAGGCTTTTTAGACGAGCAGAATATTAACTCTAATAAAGCTGAAATTGACCGATTAGTAAAAGGATGCACAGGTATAAAAAGAACAACAGGACAGCATCCGGGTGGTTTAATAGTAGTTCCTAAAGATTTTGATATACATGATTTTACTCCAATACAATATCCTGCCGATGATAGAAACTCAAAGGTTATAACGACGCATTTTGAGTATCATGCTATTAGCGATAAACTGCTCAAATTGGATATTCTCGGGCATGATGATCCAACTACATTAAAAATGTTATATGACATTACAGGAATTAACCCAAAGGAGATTCCATTAGATGATAAAGAAACAATGTCAATATTTTCCTCATTGGAACCGTTAAACCTAAAAAACAACGATATAAATACATTAGTAGGGACTTTAGGTGTTCCAGAGTTTGGTACAAAATTTGTTAGACAGATGCTAGAAGACACCAATCCAACAACATTTTCAGAATTAATAAGAATAAGCGGCTTATCCCATGGTACAGATGTATGGCTAAATAATGCACAAGAACTTATAAAAAACAAAAAAGCTGTTCTTTCTGAAGTTATTTCTACAAGAGATGATATTATGACAAACTTGATACAATTAGGTGTAGAACCACATAAATCATTCAAAATAATGGAAAAAGTCCGTAAAGGAAAAGGAATTGATGAAGCTGATAAAATGTTAATGCAGCAGCATGGTGTTAAGGATTGGTTTATAGAATCTTGTAATAAAATTAAATATATGTTCCCGAAAGCTCATGCTGTAGCTTATGTAATAATGGCATTCCGGATTGCATATTTTAAAGTACATTATCCTTATGCGTTTTATACTGCTTATTTCTCTATAAAAACAGAAGAATTTGATGCAGATGCGATTTTAAAAGGGCCAAAATTTATAAAAAATCGAATAGATGAGATAGAAAATAAATGTAATACTATGACTCAGAAGGAAAAAAATCAGCTTATAATCTTGGAGGTTGCTCTTGAAGCATACAATAGAGGGATAAGATTTCTACCGGTTGATTTATATAAGTCAGATGCAGAAAAATTTATTTTAATTAATGAAAGTATACTTTTACCTCTTAGTTCATTACAAGGTGTTGGAAAAACAGCAGCAAAAAATATTGTTAAAGCCAGAGAAGAAGGAAGTTTCTTATCAGTTGAAGATCTAAGAGCAAGGGCTAAATTAACAAAAAAAGTTATTGAAACACTAAAAAGACATGGTTGTTTAAGTAACCTTCCAGAGTCAAACCAATTAAATTTCTTAACGCTTGCATACTAGTATTTACTGTGCTATAATTTTGGTAACGCCTTATAAATATGGTTCCTCAGTAATAAAAGAGTGGGCTCTCCCACTCTTTAATGTTATGTCGAAATACATATATTATTGGTGTTTCGATGTTTAAATTATAAATATTAGGAGGACAGGAAATATGAGTAACAAGAAAAACATTGTAAAAAACATAGAGGAACTTGTTATCCCAATTCTAAAAGAATTAGGTTTTGAATTAATAGATATAGAGTTTCAGAAACACCGTAATGACTGGTTTCTGAGGATTTATATTGATAAAATTGGCGGAATAACAATAGATGATTGTGAGACTGTAAGCAAAAAAGTAGGCAGATATTTGGATGATTTAAATCTTATAACTCACAGTTATTATCTTGAAGTGTCTTCTCCCGGTCTTGACAGACCCTTAAAAACTGATATGCAGTTAAAAAAACACTTAGGGGAAAAGGTTGAAGTAAAAACATACAAACCCATAAACGGAAAAAGAAAACATATTGGAATTCTAGAAAATTTCGACGAGAATTCCATATTGATAATAACAGAAGATGGAAAGATGATGGAGCTAGATAGAACACTGGTATCTACTATTAAGTTGGTAATTGTATTTTAATCTTATATTGAAGGGAGGCCAGTAAGAAATGAATATAGAATTTATTGAAGCGCTAGAGCAGATTGGAAAAGAAAAGGGGATAACAACAGATATTTTATTGGAGGCTATAGAAGCAGCTCTAATTTCTGCATACAAAAAAAATTATGGTACATCCCAAAATGTCAGAGTAAATATTGATAGAGACACAGGTGAAGTTAAGGTTTTTACCTTAAAAAACGTAGTAGAAAACGTTGAAAACGATCTATTAGAAATAAGCCCTGAAGAGGCTAAAAAATATAATCCCAGCTGTCGAATAAATGATATTGTGGAGATTGAGGTAACGCCCAAAAAGTTTGGGCGTATAGCAGCTCAAACAGCAAAGCAGGTAGTGGTTCAAAGGATAAGAGAGGCAGAACGTGATGTTATATATGAGGAATTTTCTGGGAGAGAAAGTGATATTGTTACAGGTGTAATTCAAAGGATCGACAAAAAAATAGTCTATATTGATCTCGGTAAAATAGAAGCTATACTTATGCCTGCAGAACAAACTATTGGTGAAGAATATACACAAGGTAAAAGAATTAAAACATATATCCTTGAGGTTAGGAAAACTACAAAAGGTCCACAAATTTACGTATCTAGAACTCATCCCGGGCTAGTAAAAAGACTTTTTGAATTAGAAGTTCCTGAGATTCATGATGGAGTTGTGGAGATAAAAGCAATTGCCAGGGAATCAGGATCTCGTACAAAAATTGCTGTTCATTCTAGGGATGAAAATGTGGATCCAGTAGGCTCATGTGTAGGTCCTAAGGGAATACGGGTTCAAGCTGTAGTTGAGGAATTGAGCGGGGAAAAGATTGATATAATAAAATGGAGTAAAGATTATGAACAATATATAGCCAATTCGTTAAGCCCTGCCAAAGTCGTATCAGTAAATATAAATGAAGCTGAGAAAATTGCAAATGTAGTAGTAGATGATCATCAATTATCATTAGCTATAGGTAAAGAAGGCCAAAATGCCCGATTAGCAGCTAAATTGACAGGCTGGAAAATAGATATCAAAAGCACATCTCAGTTAGAGAAAATGAATGAGGGGGGGCTAATTTGAAAAAAAGAAAAGTTCCAATGAGAATGTGTGTAGGCTGCAAAAATTCTAAAAGTAAAAAAGAATTAATTAGAATTGTAAGAACACCTGATAATCAGTTGGAAATTGACTTAACAGGTAAGAAATCTGGAAGGGGAGCATATATTTGTTATAATGTTGAGTGTCTTGAAAAAGCTGTTAAGAATAAAGGTCTAGAGAAAGCACTTAATAGGACGATAGATAATGAAATACTAATGCGACTCATGAAAGAGCTGACAGATAATAATGAATAGTATATATTTCTTATTAGGAATAACAAAAAAAGCAGGCAAAATTGCTTCTGGCGAGGTTAAAACAGAAGCAGCAATAAAAAACGGAAAGTGTCATTTAGTGCTAATTGCATCTGATTCTTCCTTAAATACACAGAAGAAATTTATAAATTTATGTAAACATTATAATATAGGATATCAAATATTTGGAGAAATGGAGCGAATAGGTAAAGGAATAGGCAAAGGGAAAACTGCTGTCGCAGCAATTTTAGATAGAAACCTAGCAAAAATGATCGAAGAGAAATTAGCTTTATAGTTGCAAGTTTAATTTTGGGGGTGATTTATAATTGAGTAGGGTACGGATATACCAACTTGCTAAAGAATTAGGCTTATCTAATAAAAAGCTGCTAGAGATATTAAAAGATCTAAATATAGAAGTGAAGAACCATATGAGCACTATAGAAACTGAAACAGCTAATCTTATTTGCGAAATGATTACAGAAGAAGGAACAAGAACAAAAGAAAATGGGAAAAAACCAAAAAACACTTCAAATAAGAGCCCAAAAAAGAAAGTAGATATGCCTGAAACCAATATTCAAGTTGAAGGTGATAAAAAAGAGCTTATTTTATCTGAAACGATAACTATTAGGGATTTAGCTAAGAAATTAAATGTAGAGCCTTCTTGGGTTATTAAAGAGTTGATAGAGCAAGGGATTATAGTTAACATTAACCAAAAAGTAAAAAGAGAACAAGCTGAAAAGGTAGCTAGAAAACTCGGTTATACTGTTGCTGAAGAGGAAGCAGCTTATAAAGAAACTGAAGTTGAAAGCGAAACAAAAAATAAACTTGTAAAAGAACAGGTAAGGGAATCGAGCTTAAAAAGCAGACCCCCTATAGTTACAGTTATGGGGCATGTAGATCATGGGAAAACATCCTTATTAGATACCATTAGGAAGTCTAATGTTACAGCAAGTGAGGCTGGTGGTATAACACAACATATCGGAGCCTACCAGGTAATAATAGATGATGAGAAAATTGTTTTTTTAGATACACCAGGTCATGAAGCTTTTACCGAGCTGAGATCTAGAGGTGCTAAGGTTACTGATATTGCTGTTTTGGTTGTGGCAGCAGATGATGGGGTAATGCCTCAAACAATTGAAGCAATTAATCATGCCAAAGCAGCTAATATTCCTATCATAGTGGCAATAAATAAAATTGATAAGCCAAACGCCAACCCTGAAAGAATAAAACAGCAATTAGCCGAGCAAGGGTTAATACCAGAAGACTGGGGTGGAGATACTATTTGTGTTCTCGTTTCTGCAAAAAATAGGACAGGAATTGATGAATTACTGGAGATGATAATATTAGTGGCAGAAATGTCTGAACTAAAAGCCGAGTACGATGCCCCAGCTGTTGGCACAATTATTGAAGCTAAACTTGATAAAGGCAGAGGTCCTGTTGCAACCCTAATTGTGCAGAAAGGTACACTTCATGTCGGCGACTCTATTGTGGCCGGAACTTCTTACGGCAAAGTTAGAGCGATGATAGATGATAGGGGAAATAGAATTGAAAAAGCGTTTCCGTCTACTCCAGTGGAAGTGTTAGGGCTTTCTGATGTACCTAATGCAGGAGATTTGCTGTATACTGTTGAAGATGATAAACTAGCAAGGCAAATTGCGGAGAAGCGCAAAGTAAAACAGAAAGAGCATGAGTTCAAAATGATGAGTCAAAGGGTAACTCTTGACAAGCTGTTTCAGCAAATAAAAGAAGGTGAAGTCAAGGAATTAAACTTGATTATAAAAGGAGATGTTCAAGGTTCTGTAGAAGCATTAGTCCATTCAATAGAAAAATTAGATACAGATGAGATAAAAATCAAAGTAATACACGGTGCAGTAGGGTCAATAACGGAAAGCGATGTTATGCTTGCATCTGCTTCTAATGCGATTATAATTGGATTCAATGTAAGACCGGAGCCAAATGCAAATAAGCTAGCTGAAAAAGAAAAGGTCGATATCAGAGTATATAGGGTTATATATGAAGCCCTTGAAGATATTGAATCTGCTGTGAAAGGTATGTTAGAACCAATTTACCGTGAGGTTGTAATCGGCAGAGCAGATGTAAGAGCTACTTTCAAAGTACCTAATGTAGGGATAGTAGCTGGATGCTATGTTTCCGATGGCAAGGTGACTAGAAATTCATTAATTAGAGTTTTAAGAGATGGAGTAATTGTTTATGAGGGTAAAATTGGTTCGCTTAAAAGATTTAAAGATGATGTCAAAGAAGTAAGTGAAGGCTATGAATGTGGCATAAGTATTGAGAAATTTAACGATATAAAAGAAGGAGATGTTTTCGAAGCTTTTATAATGGAGGAAGTAGATAGGTAATACTATCGAATGAAATGGAGGTATACTTATGTCTTACCAAAGAGCTCAAAGGGTAGCAGAAGAGATTAAGAGAGAAATCAGTGATATAATAATGAATGGGATTAAAGACCCTAGAGTAAGCGGTCTAATTTCTATTACGGGGGTAAGAGTCTCTGATGATCTTAGACACGCAAAAGTTTTCGTAAGTATATATGGTGAAAATGATTTAGATAAAAATGAAACTTATGAAACTTTGAAAAATGCTACAGGATTTGTAAGAAGAGAAATTGGAAGCCGAATAAGGCTTCGGTATACACCTGATATAGCATTCGTATTAGATGAATCAATTGAGTATAGTATAAATATTTCAAAACTATTGAAGGAAGTAGGGCAAGATAATCATGAGGGGTAAAAAATCCCTTAAACATATTCTAAATATTAAAAATTCGTACCTTGTTGTATCACATGATTCACCGGATGGAGATGCAATAGGTTCAGTTTTAGCGTTCGGGAAAGCATTAGAAAATCTAAATAAAGAATATAGAGTATATATTGGAGATAATATTCCTGATAAATATATTTTTTTGCATGGCGCTGATAAAATTATTACATCAGAGGATAATATAGACATTATTCCTCAAGTTACTCTTGCTCTAGATTGCGGAGATCTAAACAGGCTGAAGCTTGAGAATGAAATTTATCTCAATTTTATTATAAATATTGACCACCATGTAAGTAATAATTACTTTGGCCATATAAATATAGTAGATCCTAAAGCATGTGCAACAGGAGAGATTTTATATAATTTATTTAAAAATTTAGATATAAAGATTGATATCGATATGGCATCGGCATTATATACAGCTATACTTACAGATACTGGTTGTTTTAGATTTTCTAACACAACACCAAATAGCCATATTATTGCATCAGAATTAATAAAAAAAGGTGTAAGTGTACAGAAAATTACACGTGAAATATATGAAAAAAGATCTATTGAAAACCTAAAAATTCTTGGTAAAGCACTTGATAATTTACAAGTTAGCGATAACGGGAAATATGCTTGGTCATTTATTACAAGGGAAATGATAAGAGAAACAAATGCTAAAGAATCTGATTTAGAAGGTATTATAAATTATATTCGGGAGATTAATGGTGTTGAAGTTGGTATATTATTTAATGAGACTTCAAATTCCTCTGTTAAAGTTGGTTTTAGATCAAATGAGTTTGTTGATGTAAGTGAATTGGCTAATTATTTTTCAGGAGGCGGGCATAAAAGGGCTGCAGGCTGTAAGATTAGCGGGCGATTAGACGACGTAGCAGATTTGGTAATTAAAAAAATTGAAAATATTTTTAAATCTAAAGGTGATTAGATGAACGGGATATTAAATATATTAAAACCGCCGGGAATGACTTCTCATGATGTAGTTTCTTTTGTTAGGAAGAATATTAAAGTAAAAAAGGTGGGGCATACGGGCACTTTAGATCCTGGTGCTGCAGGAGTTTTGCCTATTTGTATAGGTAAAGCTACAAAAATATCCCGTTTTATAATTGAATCTTATAAAGAATATAGAGCTGAACTAGTACTGGGAGTTTCAACAGATACTCATGATAATTATGGACAAACAATAAAAAAAACTGACATTGAAATACCTATTAATATTATGGATAGTGAAATAAATAAAGTTTTTAATGAGTTTAAAGGTGAAATATATCAAATTCCCCCAATGTATTCTGCAATCAAATATAGAGGGAAACCACTGTATAAATATGCAAGAGAAGGTAAGACAGTAAAGAGAAAAGAAAGAAAAGTTATTATAAAAGATATTAATATTGTTCATATTTTTTATCCTAATAGAATACTATTTGATGTAATTTGTTCGAGCGGCACTTATGTTAGAACTTTATGTAATGATATTGGGGAAAAGCTCGGTTGTGGAGGTCATATG
The DNA here is from genome assembly GCA_012839065.1 of Thermoanaerobacterales bacterium. Lineage (GTDB taxonomy): Bacteria > Bacillota > Thermosediminibacteria > Koleobacterales > Koleobacteraceae > DUOC01. Next base: position 8,652 of record DUOC01000088.1, read on the forward strand.
TCATTTTTAATCCGAAAAGCAGTTGGCGATTTTATAATTAATGATTCAATACTTTTGGAAGAATTCGAATTATTATTAAATGAAAATAAACTGGATAAAATAATTTATCCGTTAGATTATCCTCTAAAAGACTTGCATTATGCTGTAGTGCCTGATAATATGTTGCAAAGAACAAGAAATGGTAACTATATCTATGATTTTTATATGCCGAAGAATAATAAACTAAAAAATGACCAATTTATAAGGATATATGATCAAAAAAATAATTTTATTGCTATAGGTAAACTAAAGGATTCAGGCTATTTGGTACCTGTTAATGTATTGTTTTAGAGGAGAGTGTCTATAATGATTGTTGTTAGGGATATAAATAATTATGTTTTTGATAAAAGTTCATCTATAGCAATTGGCAATTTTGATGGTATTCATATTGGGCATCAAATGCTTTTCGATAAACTGATCAGATCAACTAAAAAATATAACACCAATTCTATTGTCTTAACTTTTGATCCTCATCCAAGTAAAATAATATATTCTGAGAATAAATCTTTTTTACTAAATACTTCAACCCAAAAAATCAAATTGATTTCTAACTATGGTATAGATTATCTTATTTTGATGTCTTTTACATATACGATTTCAAGAATGGCTCCTCGAGATTTTGTAAAAGATATATTAGTAACTAAACTGAAAGCAAAGCATGTTGTTGTAGGATTTAATTATCGATTTGGGAAAAATAGAACTGGGTCAATAGAAGATTTAGAGGAATTATCGGAATTATACAATTTTTATCTTGATGTAATTCCCCCTGTTACCAAATTTGGGCAGGTAGTCAGTAGCAGCTATATTA
>DUOC01000089.1 GCA_012839065.1 Thermoanaerobacterales bacterium
AGGGGATGAATTTAATGAAATATAAGTTTAGAAATAACAGAGTAAATATGATAAAATATATTATAATAACTATATTATCAATAAATATGATGTTATTTTGTTTGATATTTAATCAATCAAAAGTGATAAGTAAACCTGATGACAAATATATTAAAATAACTGTTAAAAAAGGACAAACTTTGTGGGGGATCGCATCTGATTATAAACCTGAAGGAGTTGACATTAGAAAAGTGATTTATGAAATAAAGAAAGAAAATAATATGCAGAATGCACTAATAATGCCGGGACAAATAATAAGGATACCAGAACTATAAAATCTTTATTTAAATCTTTTTTTACAACGTCCGATAATATATCTTATGTAAACTAAAAAGTTTTTTACCTTTGACAATATAAAAACTATATTATATAATATAAGTTGTGTAGGGGAGTAGCTCAATGGTAGAGTAGCGGTCTCCAAAACCGTTGGTTGCGGGTTCGAGTCCTGTCTCCCCTGCCATATAAATATAATAAGATAACCACTGAATCGTCACTGATATAAGATCGGTGATTTTTATTTTTAATTATAAATAAATTTATAACTTTATAGATCAGCTGCCGCATATATACCAGCATCATAATGAGTAAATACTGTTATAATAATGAGTAAATACTGTTATAATGAAAAAACTCGGAAAAAATTCTTCCGGGAATTATTTCCGAGCACACTTCAAATGATGGAATCATATTATTTCAAGTTATTAATAAATATTTCTATCTTGTCCAAACCTTTTATTATATTTTCTAGTGATGTAGCATAAGAAATTCTTATATAATTATCAGCACCAAAAGCGGCGCCAGGAATAACTGCAACTTCCCCCTTTTCTATCAGCGCTTTGCAAAACTCTATAGAATTTGTAATTTCTTGATTATCTATTGATGTGCCAAATAATTGTGATATATCAGCAAATACATAAAATGCACCTAACGGCTTGTTGCACTTTATGCCCTGCATATTATTTATTTTTTTTACCATATGATCCCTTCTGCGGGCAAATTCTTTTACCATTAAATCCACTTGGTTCTGATTACCTGTAAGCGCTGCTAATGCAGCTTTTTGTGCTATTGAATTTGGGTTAGATGTTGTATGACTCTGTATACTAGACATTGCTTTAATTATATTACTATTACCTACAGCATATCCTATACGCCATCCTGTCATTGAATATGTTTTAGAAACACCATTTATTAAAATAGTATGATCTTTAATTTCTTCACCTAAAGTGGCAATACTCAAATGCTTATTGCCGTCATAAATTATTTTTTCGTATATTTCATCTGAAATAATATATAAATTATTTTCCAATGCTATTTCTGCAATGGCTGTTAATTCTTCTTTAGTTATAATGTTGCCTGTAGGATTGTTAGGGAAATTTAAGATTATAGCTTTAGTTTTATCGGTGATTTTAGATTGTAGATCATCCACATTGAGTTTAAAATTATCATCTTCGACAAGATATGTATATATTGGCACTCCGCCAGCTATTTTAACTATTTCCGGATAACTAACCCAATAAGGAACAGGGATGATAACCTCGTCACCTTCTTCTAGTATTGCTAAAAAAGTGTTAAATAAAGAATGTTTTGCTCCGTTCGATATTAACACCTGATCAATATTATAATCTAAACCATTTTCAACCTTCAGTTTATTACATACAGCCTGCTTGAGCTCATTTATTCCTGATGCTGGTGTATATTTAGTAAATCCTTCATTTATTGCTTTTATTGCTGCTTCTTTAATATGATCTGGAGTATCAAAATCAGGTTCTCCTGCTCCGAAACTTACTACATCTAAACCTTTGCTTTTTAGCTCCTTTGCCTTGGCAGTAATTGCCAGAGTTTGAGAGGGGCTAATCTGTTTCGCCTTTTTTGATAAATCCATATATAAACCCCCTAATTATTGTATAGTCTATTATTAATTATTATATCATTTTATATGATTAAATCTACCGTAAACTTACTTTATACTTCATAAATCGAGACAATCATAGAATTTTCACCCTTAGTTAAGCCAAAAATAAGATTTTTATCCTTGAGGTTTTTGTTTAAAAAATCCACTAGTTCATATAGTTCTTCATTTATTGATAATTCTTTTTTTGCAATAGGTTCTAGTCTATCATTTTTTTGCATTTCACCAGCTCCTTACATATAAAATCTAAAAATCCCAATTTTTCATAACTTCAATAAATTCATAATTTGTAAGATTTAATGTAATAGGAGTAATTGAAATATAATTATTCCTAACAGCCCAAACATCTGTATCATTATCTTGAGTTTCTTCTATTATATCACCAGATAACCAATAATAGATCTTCCCCCTTGGATCTATCCTTTTAACAAAACAATTTTTGTATTGCACTCTTCCCAATTTAGTAACAGCAGTGCCATTAATACTATTAGTATTAGGTACATTTATATTTAAAGCAGTGGTTGACGGTACACCTGATTCCAGAACTTTTAGAGCTGTCTTTTGTGTGAAGTTTACTGCGTTGGTATAATCGAGCTCATAATCTTTTGTGTTATTTTTTATAGATAAGGATACGGCAATAGACGGTATGCCTGATAGTGTTCCTTCTAATGCTGCAGATACTGTTCCTGAATAAAAAATGTCATTTCCTAAGTTAGCACCTCTATTTATACCTGATATTATAATATCAGGTTTTTGTGGTAATAATATGTCTAGAGCTAATTTTACACAATCTGCTGGTGTGCCATTAGCTGACCACGCCTTTATATTATTTTCACCGAAATTTACTTCTTCTACTCGAATAGGATGATGAAATGTTATTGCATGACTTATTGCACTTCTTTCCCTGTCAGGAGCTATAACAAAGACTTTCCCGAAACTGCTAAATTTTTTAGCTAGTAGTTTAATTCCTTCTGAATAGATGCCGTCATCATTAGTGATAAGAACTATCAATTGTTGTCCCCCTTTTAAATACATCTTCTATTATATTAATTTCAACTTTTTTTATTGTTTTCCTTTTAATATATCGGATATAGTATTAATAAAAATAAAACGAGCTATCAATCTGCTCCTATTGATTTATTATAGCATTTCAATGCTTCATCATAGCGTTTTAATTGTTCAAGACAATTTCCTTTATATTGATATATTACAATATTTGAAGGGTCGATTTCTAATGCTTTATTAAATATCTTTAAAGCATCGGCAGGTTTGTTAAATAATAGTAAACATAGCCCTAAATTCATCAAATAGTTAATATTATTTGGCTTGCTATCTAACGCCTTTTTATACAATTCAGCAGCTTCATCATATATAGAAAGTTTCTCTAAACATAAACCTTTAAAATTTAAGTAATAATCGCTTCCCGAG
>DUOC01000090.1 GCA_012839065.1 Thermoanaerobacterales bacterium
ATTGTAAGATGTTATGGAGGAGCAAAGAGGCTGATTGAACACAAAAGTATATTAATAACAATTTAAAAAAATTTTAAATACTAAAATAATTTAAAAAAGGAGGAAATTCGACTATTAAAGAAGAAAACATAATATACAAATAAACTAATACAAATAGAAAAAATGACAAAATTCTCACTTTTAAATAAATTCTCTTTATTTAAGAAAGCAGTATTCAAAAAAAGAAAATACAAGGAAAGGAGCGGTTTAAGTGATAATTGGTGTCCCAAAAGAAATAAAAGCCAATGAAAACAGGGTTGCTATTACCCCGGCTGGAGTAACGAACTTTGTTAGGAATGGTCATGAGGTCTTTATTGAAAAAAACGCCGGTTTGGGAAGCGGTTTTACAGATGAGGAATTCATAGAAGAAGGGGCAAAAATTCTTGGTACTCCTGATGAGATATATGATAGAGCAGATATGATATTAAAAGTTAAAGAACCTCTTCCATCTGAATACGATCTATTAAAACCGGGGCAAATTCTTTTTACCTATCTACATCTTGCTTCAGATAAAAAAATGACTGAAGCACTTTTGGAAGCTAATATCATTGGGATAGCCTATGAAACTGTCCAACTGCCTAATGGATTTCTGCCTCTTTTGACTCCTATGAGCGAAATTGCAGGCCGGATGTCCGTACAGATAGGGGCACATTTTCTTGAAAAACCGCATGGCGGTAAAGGGGTACTGTTAAGTGGTGCACCGGGAGTTCTTCCTGCAAAGGTTACTGTTGTTGGGGGCGGTAATGTTGGAGCAAATGCTGCCAGGATTGCTGCAGGTTTAGGTGCTGATGTTACCATAGTAGAGTTAAGTCCAACAAGGCTGCGGGCGCTGGAAGATTTATTCAACAATAGGGTCAAAACCTTAATGTCTAACCCTTACAATGTAAAAAAAGCCGTTTCAGAATCTGATCTCGTTATAGGGGCTGTTTTAGTTCCGGGAGCAAAAGCACCTACAGTTGTGACTGAAGATATGGTCAAAGAAATGCAGCCCGGTTCTGTTATAGTTGACGTTGCTATCGATCAGGGTGGATGTATTGAAACATGTGATCATGCAAGCACACATGATGATCCGATTTACATAAAATATGATGTTGTTCATTACAGTGTAGCCAATATACCAGGAGCAGTACCTAGAACTGCTACGGTTTCTCTTACTGATTCCACAATACCTTATGCAGTCAAAATTGCAAATCTTGGGGTTAAGGAAGCAGTAAAAAGAGATAAAGCATTGGCATTAGGAGTTAACATGATTAATGGAAATCTGACTTATAAAGCAGTTGCAGATGACTTGGATCTACCTTATATGCCTATTGAAGAAGCTCTTGAGTTTATCAAATAGACCTAATTTAAAAAAAGAGGCCTCCCAGGAGGTCTCTTTTATGCTGTAGAAAGAGCCCGCAATGACCTTAACACTGGCCAACACGAATCTCTACATAGCCCACTGCACCCTTTCGGATACAATAGACCATTACAAAACCCGTGATAACCCTTCGCTCGACTATCAAGGATACCTTAGAAGCCTGTGGCAACCTCTCGGCTGCCGCAGACCTCCAGCTAAACTCAGCAACTTACTAAACTGAAGATTGCCTGCGGAACCCTTGATAGTCTTAGCTCGACCTCTGCAGATCTCGTGTGACCCCGAGACGGTAGTTGGACCGTCCCAGAGCCTGCAGTTGACCTACAGAGATCTGCCCGCCGGCTGGTATCGAGCCTCTATAGACCCGATACCAACCTTTGGCCGACTGCTACAGAACCCTATTACAAGATCCTACAGCAGTCTTGGCTCGGCCATTGCGAACCCTTCGCTATTTATGTTTACCCATTATTTAAAAAAATATGTATAAAATTTAAAATTATTTTTTGATAAACAAACTAAAATCAATGACATATAGTGGAACAATATTAACGTATATTCAAAATTTAAGCTTATTTCCATATTTAGCAATAAATAATGAATATAACATTAAATTTAAAGACTTGCTTTAAAACTGGATTATGTTTATAATATTAGTTGAATACAAGTGTAAACTTCTTAGATTAGGAATATAAAAGTTTACAACTTGTAAAAAAATATAGATAAAATATATAGGGGGGATATTTAAGTGAGTAAAAAGATTATTACGTTGTTAATCGCTTTAGTACTAGTCTTAAGCCTTGTAGGATGCGGGGGACAACAAACGGCACCTGCTGGAGATGAAGAAGGCAACTGGAAGATCGGTATAGTTACCGGCACTGTATCCCAAGGTGAAGAAGAATTTGTTGCAGCAAAGGAATATGTTGACGAGTATGGGGAAGACAGGGTAATACATAGAACATACCCTGACAAGTTTATGGAAGAGCAAGAAACTACCATAAGCTTAATCGTCGAAATGGCTTCAGACCCAGATGTAAAAGCAATAGTTGTATGTCAAGCCGTTCCAGGAACTGCAGCAGCTATTGAGAAAGTAAAAGAAACAAGAGATGATATACTTTTCATAGTTGGAGTTCCTCACGAGGATCCATTGCTTATAGCTGAAAAAGCAGATATATGTTTAGAACTTGACAACTTAAAACGTGGAGAAACTATCATTGAACTGGCTAAGGAAATGGGAGCTACAAAATTCCTGCACTACTCATTCCCAAGACACATGTCATATGAGCTGCTATCCAAGAGAAGAGATATAATGAAAGAAAAATGTGAAGAATTGGGATTAGATTTTATAGAAGTTGACGCTCCAGACCCAACAGGAGATGCTGGTATCCCTGGTGCTCAACAGTTTATTTTAGAAGATGTTCCAAGACAAGTTGCAGAATACGGTCCAGATATAGCACTATTCAGCACAAACTGCGCAATGCAAGAGCCACTTATCAGGCAAGCATTAGAACAAGGAGCAATTTATCCAGAACAATGCTGCCCAAGCCCATACCACGCATATCCGGGAGCACTCGGAATCGAAATTCCGCCTGAAAAAGCAGGAGATGTAGATTATATCCTCGAAGAAATCGGGAAGATTGTAGCAGAAAAAGGGAACAGCGGAAGAATGGGGACATGGAAGGTTCCTGCTAACATGGCTATGTTAAGAGCCGGTGCAGAATACGGTATACAATATGCTAAAGGTGAAATTGAAGGTGTAGATTTCGACAAGATGATCGAAATATTAGAGCAAAAAGCAGGTCAAGTACAAGTTCGACCATATGAAGGGGCAGAAAACTTCCTAATGTTCGTAGGAGAATCTATCGTATTTTAAAGATTTAACTTCAATAATAAAGGTTGCCCTGTAAGACGGGCAACCTTTATTATTGATTCTTCTTCAAGGGGGGGATTGTTTTTGGCTAGGGTTATATTAGATATGAAAAACATCGATAAAGAATATTTCGGGAATAAAGTATTAAAAGGTGTGGACATTACAGTACATGAAGGCGAAATCCATGCCCTGGTAGGAGAAAACGGGGCAGGCAAATCGACCCTTATGAATGTTCTCTTCGGCATGCCTGTAATCCATAATACTGGCGGATTTAAAGGAGAGGTTATTTTTGAAGGTGAAAAAGTAAATGTATCTTCACCAAACCAGGCAATGGAACTTGGTATAGGTATGGTCCATCAAGAATTTATGCTCCTTCCCGGATTTTCAATTATGGAGAATATAAAATTAAACAGGGAACCTACTTATCATAATTTGATTAGCAGGATATTTGGCGAAAAGATGAAGAGCCTGGATATAAAAACCATGAGAAGTGATTCAAGGAAGGCCCTTGATAAACTAGGGATTGATATAGATGAAATGCTGCCTGTTGCCGGGCTTCCGGTTGGTTATATGCAGTTTATCGAAATAGCAAGGGAAATAGATAAGACCAATATAAAACTTCTAGTATTTGATGAACCTACAGCAGTTTTATCAGAAATTGAAGCTGAACGTTTGCTAAAAGCTATTAAAGAGCTGGCTGATTCGGGGATCGCCATTCTCTTTATTACTCACAGACTTGATGAGGTAATCAGTATTGCAGACAATATAACAGTACTTCGGGATGGTGAAGTAGTTGGCCGCCTTCCAAGTGAAGAAGCTACTGTCGAAAAATTGGCTCAGCTAATGGTCGGCCGAAAGGTAGACAGGGTAAAAAAAGAAGAAAAGAACATTCAGCGAAATAATAATGGCGATAAAATACTGCGTATCAAGAACTTAAAAGTAGATATGCCCGGTGAAGAGGTTAAGGGGTTGTCCTTAGATGTTTACGAAGGCGAAATTTTAGGTATTGGTGGGCTTGCAGGACATGGCAAAATTGGCATTGCTAACGGAATAATAGGGCTTTACAGTTCACAAGGGGAGGTTTATTTGAAAGATAAAAAAATACCTTTAAACAGCCCTAAAGAAGCCCTTAGTATGGGGTTAGCTTTTTTGTCAGAGGACCGAAGAGGAGTCGGGTTGCTGTTGGATGAATCTATAGAGCTCAATATGGCTGTAACAGCTTTACAAGTACAAAACAAATTTTTAAGGAAAATGCCATTACTGACTTTTATGAATTTACTTGACAGAAAAGCGATAAGAGAATTTGCTCAAAGAATGATAAAGGAATTGGATATAAGATGTACAGGCCCTGACCAACTAGTCAGGAGACTAAGCGGCGGGAATCAGCAAAAGGTATGTATAGCGAGAGCGCTTGCTCTCGAACCAAAGATTCTTTTTGTTTCTGAACCTACAAGGGGAATTGATATAGGTGCTAAGAAGATAGTATTAGATCTCCTACTGACATTAAACAGAGAAATGGGCATGACAATAATAATGACTTCCAGCGAACTGGGTGAATTAAGGTCTATTTGTGACAGGATAGCAATTATTTATAGAGGTAAATTGGAAGGAATACTTCCTCCCGATGCCAGTGATGTAGATTACGGGCTAATGATGGCCGGAGGCTATAAAGGGAAGGAGGTTTCATGATGGATAATAGATTGAAAGAGTTTGTAGAAAATATAGGTTATGCGAGGATAATAATTGGGCTCTTTCTTATTGTCCTATTAGTATCAGCATTTTTATTAAAATTGCCCATGTCAAATCTTTTTGAGGGGATCCTTGTTCGTACTGGCATGAACGGCATATTGGTTTTAGCGATGGTTCCATCAATCCAATCTGGTACAGGGCTGAACTTTGGGCTGCCTATCGGTATCATTTGTGGGCTTATTGGAACTATAATCAGTATCGAAATGAATTTAGTTAATTGGAATGCTTTTATTGTATCCCTTATTATAGGTTCTTTATTAGGTGCGATTTCGGGCTATTTGTATGGTATCCTGCTCAACAAAGTAAAGGGGCAGGAGATGCTTGTAGGTACGTATGCAGCATTTTCAATAGTATCGGGGATGTGTATGTTTTGGCTGTTAGCTCCTTTTTACAGTCCAAAGATGATTTGGCCATATGGTGGTAAAGGGCTAAGGGTAACAATATCATTGGAGAATGTCTTTGATAAGATTTTAAATAATTGGGTTCCCTTTGGAATGTCACTAGACAAATTTCCATTTAGAATTTTAGGAGTAAATATTCCTATAGGGCTTTTACTATTTTTTGGCATTTTTTGCTTTATATTCTGGATTTTCTCAAGAAGCAAAACAGGTATAACTATGCACGCTGCAGGTAGCAACCCAAAATTTGCTGAGTCTTCAGGGATTAATGTGGATAAAGCCAGGATTATAGGTACTGTCCTTTCTACTATGTTAGGGGCTATAGGTATTATCGTGTATGCACAAAGTTATGGTTTCCTTCAGTTGTACACTGCGCCTCAGTTTATGGCATTCCCAGCAGTAGCTTCAATACTTATTGGTGGCGCTTCTATAAAAACTGCATCAATTATGCATGTGATAATAGGGACCTTTTTATTTCAGTCACTATTAGTTGTAGCACTGCCGGTAGCCAATGTTGTACTTGAAGGGAGTCTATCCGAAGTAGTAAGGATAATAATAAGTAACGGGATAATACTGTACGCCTTGACAAGGATCGGAGGAGGCGAGGAACATTGAAAGATGTAAATGTTAAAACAAAAAGTGAAGCTGCGAGCCCCAAACTGAACAATTCTATAACAAAAATACTTATTAATAATTTAGTCCCTATAATCTTCTGTATTTTTTGTGTAGCGGGGATGTACTATGCTAATATCAGTACTAAATTCTTAATTAACTCTATTATTGAGAGAATGGCAAGAAACTCATTTCTTGTCTTATCCTTGATCATTCCAGTAATCGCCGGGATGGGGTTGAATTTTGGCATAGTGATGGGTGCTATGGCAGGACAAATTGCGCTAGTTGCAATAACTTATTGGGACATTCAAGGATTAGGCGGATTTTTACTCGCCGCAGTTATTTCAGTACCTATTGCAGTGCTCTTTGGATGGCTCACAGGGCTTGTAATGAATAGGGCAAAGGGTAATGAGATGATAACCGGGATGATTTTAGGCTTTTTTGCAAACGGCTTATATCAGCTGCTTTTCCTATTTGTATTAGGCGGTATAATACCGATGAAAAACGAAAGAATGATGCTTTCTTCCGGTATAGGTATAAGAAACTCCATAGACCTAAAGGGGATAAAATATGCCTTTGATAACTTAATTAAAATAAAAGCAGGCGGATTAGTTATTCCGGTTTTTACACTGATAGTTGTTGCTCTTTTATGTATTTTTATGAAATTCTTTCTTAAAACAAAGCTGGGGCAGGAATTTAGAAGTATTGGTCAAGATATACACATCGCACAAATTTCGGGAATAAATGTAGATAAAACAAGAATACTTGCCATTATTATATCGACAGTGTTAGCAGCCTGGGGTCAGCTTATATTCCTACAAAATATAGGCACACTTAACACCTATGGCAGTCATGGGCAGGTAGGCACTTTTGCTGTTGCTTCACTTCTTATAGGTGGCGCATCAGTTACAAAAGCAACAATAGGACAGGGGCTTTTAGGTACATTCTTATTCCATATGTTGTTTATCATTTCTCCGCTAGCAGGTAAGAGTCTCCTTGGAGACCCTCAGGTAGGGGAGTACTTTAGAGTCTTTGTAGCATATGGAATTATCGGAGTAACGCTTGGAGTTCATGCATGGCAGCAGCAGAGACAAGCGATGGAAAAGCTAAAAGAATAAAAAGTTGACTTTTCGTAAAAGAGATGATAATTTTAAATGCAGATGCGCCTATAGCTCAGTGGATAGAGCACCGGTCTCCGGAGCCGGGCTTGTCGGGGGTTCAAATCCCTCTAGGCGCACCATGTTGTAAATAATACAACCTGTGAACAATCACGGGTTGTTTTTTATATTGAAGTATAAATTGATACAGGATATAATTTTATATAAGAACTTGCTTTGCATCGGTAAAGCAATAAAGGGTGAGGTATTTGATTTACGATTTTGATATGGATTCAGGTAGAGAAGTTATTGAAAAGCTGGTTACCCCAAGGGGAGAAATCCAACTGCAGAAAAGGAATAATCAATATGAGATAATCTATAATGGTATATTTTTAATGGCTTCATATAATGGAGCTTCTGAAGAGGAGATGATAAACAGAGCCCTTAATTTGCTTGAAGATACACAAGATGTGAGTATCCTTATCGGCGGATTAGGGGTTGGTTACAGTCTTAAGAGTGCCTTAAAATTTAAAAATACAAAAAGAATAGATATAGTAGAAATTGAGGAGTCTATTATAAGATGGAATAAAACATATTTTAAGGAAATTAACGAATATGCATTAAGCGATCCTAGGGTAAGGGTCTTTAATTGTGACCTTTCTTATTATTTATTAAAGTGCACCGATCTTTACAATCTCATAGCTATTGATGTGGATAATGGACCTGATTGGATAGTTTTAGATTCGAATAGGACACTCTACAAAGAGAGCACATTATTAACAATGGAAAAAAGGCTTCTGCCGGATGGTATTTTGTCCCTATGGTCTGCTACACAAAATAATGATTTTAAATACGTATTAGAGGATATATTTAGTTCTGTTGAGTTTATTAAATCATCAGATGGGAATTATATATATTTAGCAAGCAATGGCTCAAAGACCTAATTATATTGTAAAAAACCAGATCTAAAAATTGATAAGAAGGGGTAAAAATGAATAGATGCTGTCCTTTATGTAATGGATTTATAGATATCTATGAATTCTGTCCTGACTGCGGCGGTAAAATGGAAGACGGCGGTGCAATTAACGAATACTACGATCCATACAGCCCTTATATTGAAATTATAAGCAGTAGAGAACGCTTTGAAAATGATAACGAATGTCTACATCTCATATATTGCCCTTTTTGCGGAAGAGATAAGAGGGAAAAAATTAAGAAGGTTTTATTAGATGGCTACAAACTTAAGTAATTTTATTTTGAAAGTTTGTGTTATTATATTAATTTATCCCTATTTCTAAATAATAAGAAATATATAAAATAAAGCCTATGAATTAAAACAAGAAAAAAGTCGTATGTTTTATCAATATTAGTGAAAAATGTTCGAAATTTGTCTTGACATGATTTTACTGTTTTGATACTATGAACTTAAGAGAAGTATCAATAAATGGTATACCTTATATAATGCCGGGGATAAGGATCGGGAGTATCTACCAGGTAACCGTAAATTGCCTGACTATAAGGTGAAATACATCCTGATTATATGCCGGATGATTTCTCCTGTATTTCAGGAAATTATCCGGCATGTTTATTTATTATTGCCTTTCATGTGGGAGGTTTACATATAAAAGCTCATATTGGAACCTATTTGTCAAATAACTTTTAAGGGGGATAATAATGATAGAAAAGATGTTTAAGCTCAAGGAGAATAATACAAACGTCAAAACAGAAATAATCGCAGGCATTACAACTTTTATAACAATGGCATACATCATTTTCGTAAACCCCAGTATCCTTAAAATGGCAGGTATGAATGCTGCAGGGGCTTTAGGTGATGACGCATTAGTATATAATGCCTTTAACGATCCGATAGTAGGGTCGGTTATGGTTGCAACGATCCTATCAGCGGCTATTACCACTATTATTATGGGCTTATATGCCAACTATCCGTTTGCACTGGCTCCCGGAATGGGTCTAAATGCTTTCTTTACCTTTGGTGTTGTTCTTGGCATGGGATATACATGGCAATCAGCACTTGGGGCAGTTTTAATATCAGGCATAATTTTTATTATAATAACTGTAACCGGTATCAGGGAAGCTATAGTTAATGCTATTCCACTCTCTTTAAAGAACGCGATAAGTGCAGGTATTGGTATGTTTATTGCTCTTATAGGGTTTACGAATGCAGGAATAATTGTAGGTGATCCGTCAACCACAATTGCACTTGGTAATCTTACAGATCCAAATACGCTTTTAGCTATCATCGGTTTTGCTATAACTGCTATTTTAATGGCAAGAGGTGTAAAAGGTGCTATACTGCTGGGTATCATTATTACTACAATAATTGGCATACCTATGGGGATTGTAGTAATTCCTGAAGGATTTACACCATTCAGCATGCCGCCAAGTTTGGCACCTACATTTGCAAAACTTGATTTACAGGGATTGTTTAATCTTGGTGGGGGTGCAAGTTTATTTGATGCTGTTGTTGCATTTTTTGGAATTGTACTGGCTTTCACATATGTAGACCTTTTCGATACTATAGGAACTGTTATCGGAACTGCAACAAAAGCAAAAATGCTCGATGAAGAAGGCAAACTCCCTAAGATGAATAAGGTACTTTTAACCGATGCTATTGGGACATGCATAGGTGCATTTTTGGGAACAAGCACTGTAACCACTTATGTTGAAAGTGCAGCCGGCATAATGGAAGGCGGCAGAACAGGGCTAACTGCAATTGTTACGGGGATATTGTTCTTGGCAGCATTGTTTATTGCACCTATTGCTGGACTGGTGCCAGGAGCAGCGACTGCACCAGCTCTTATAATTGTTGGAGTATTAATGATGGAAGGTGTTATGAATATAGACTTTAGCGATTTTACAGAAGCACTTCCTGCTTTTATGGCAATAGCTATTATGCCATTCTCATACAGCATTGCAAATGGTATAGCAGCAGGATTAATATTCTATCCACTTGTAAAAATAGTATCAGGGCGTTCTAAAGAAGTGCATCCGATAATATATGTTCTTGCTATCCTGTTTATAATAAGATTTGCTACCTTTTAATAAAATCTTTAATTAAATAAAAACCCAGGTCAAACGGCCTGGGTTAATTTAACAGTAGAAGGAGGCTCATAAGAATGGCAAAACCATTAGTAGGAATTATTATGGGAAGTGATTCTGATTTTCCTGTTATGAAGGATGCTGTTAAAATTTTAAAAGACTTCCATATAGATGTAGAAGTTTCTGTTATTTCTGCACATAGAACCCCCGATAAGGCTATAGAATACGCAAAGGAAGCAGAAAACAGGGGTATACGTGTATTGATTGCAGGTGCCGGGAAAGCTGCACATTTACCGGGGGTTCTTGCTGCTTTTACTGTTCTGCCTGTTATCGGTGTGCCTATTAAATCATCTGCATTTGATGGACTTGATGCCCTTTTTTCAATTGTGCAGATGCCTCCGGGGATCCCGGTAGCAACTGTAGCAGTAGATGGTGCTAAAAACGCAGGGCTTTTGGCATTAGAGATCCTTGCTGCTGCGGACGATACTTTAAAAAAGAAACTAAAAGAATACAGGAACAAAATGGCTCAAGAAGTTGAAGAAAAAGATAAAAAGATTAAAAATGAAATAGAAAAATTATAAAAACTGCTCATTTTAAAACTTTTAAAGGAAAAACTAAAGTAAGGAAAAACCAAATTGAATGGAGGTAATTGCTGTGTTTCTCGTAAAGATATATGTTCAATTAAAGAAAGATATCCTCGATGCACAGGGGAAAGCAACGAAGAAAGCTTTAGAGTCATTGGGCTTTGAAGGAGTTCAAGATGTAAGGATAGGGAAAGAAATAAGAATACTGCTTGACGGCAGGGATATAAGTGAAGTTTCCGAAAAAGTAAGACAGATGTGTGACAAACTGCTTATAAATCCTGTAATGGAAGATTATGATTTTAAGATAATGGAGGTTGAAAAATGAAATTTGGAGTTGTTATATTCCCCGGCTCAAGTGGTGAAGGAGACTGCTTTTATGTAATTAAAAATATAATTAACAAAGAAGTTGATTATATTTGGCATAAGGACCTGATTAAAGATATAGATACATATGATTGTATAATCCTTCCGGGAGGGTCTTCATATGGAGACTACTTAAGACCTGGAGCTATTGCTAGTAAATCTCCCGTGATGGAAAGCATTAAGGAATTTGCAGCAAGGGGTGGATTAGTTTTAGGTATATGTAACGGTTTTCAGATACTGTTAGAATCTGGGCTGCTGCCGGGTATATTGCTTCAAAATGAAAACATTAGGTTCAAATGTCAATATACCCAGGTACGCGTAGAGAATAATAAAACTCCTTTTACCGGTCAATGCAGTAAAGGGCAGGTACTTAAAGTAGCAATGGCACACGGATATGGTAGATATTATGCCCCTGAAGATGTAATTAAAGACCTCAATAAAAACGGGCAAATAATCTTCAGATACTGTGATGCACAAGGTGAGATAGAAATAAGTGCTAACCCTAATGGTTCTGTTGAGAATATAGCCGGCATCTCAAATAAAAAAGGAAATGTATTTGGTACGATGATTCACCCCGAACGAAGCAGTGAAGAGATCCTTAATTCTTCACAAGGAAGAGTTATATTTGACTCAATAATAGGATATTTGAAAGGGGTGACTGTAAATGGCAAATAAGGAAATATGGGAAGAAGCAGGATTGACAAAAGAAGAATACGACGAAATAAAGAAGACACTGGGGCGAGAACCTAATGATCTTGA
>DUOC01000091.1 GCA_012839065.1 Thermoanaerobacterales bacterium
ATTATTTTCGAATGTTTAGCAGAAAGAACCATAGCGATTGCCCTACAACAGAAACTTCAGAATCCAGAAAAAGGATATAACGAACTGTTAGAACAGCGAATGAGGAAGATCTTACATTTATGCCATGAAAAAGATGTTAAGATAATAACAAATATGGGGGCTGCGAATCCTTTGGCTGCTGCAAAACTTATAAAACAAATAGGAGAAGAAAAAAAGCTAAACAACTTAAAAATTGCTGCGGTATTAGGAGATGATGTTTTAGATAACATACAAAAATACATGGATTATAAAGTTCTAGAAACAGGAGAAGACTTAAAAGAACTAAAAGGAGAAATAATATCGGCAAATGCCTATTTAGGTATCGATGGTATAGTAGAAGCACTGGAAAATGATGCAGACGTTATAATAACTGGACGTGTAGCTGATCCCGCTTTATTCTTGGCACCTTTAGTATATGAATTTGGTTGGGATGCAGAGGATTATGAGACTATTGGTAAAGGTATAATAATAGGGCATCTATTAGAATGTGGTGGTCAAGTGACAGGCGGATATTATCCAGACCCAGGATATAAAGATGTAGAAAGACCGTGGGAGTTAGGTTTCCCAATTGCTGAAGTAAACGAAAAAGGTGAAGCAATTATAACAAAAGTAGAGGGATCAGGGGGGGAAGTATCCTTACGCACATGTAAGGAACAATTCTTATATGAAATACATGATCCTTCCCAATATCTAACACCTGATGGAGTTGCAGATTTCACTGGTGTTCAGCTAGAACAAACAGCAAAAGATAAGGTCCTTGTAAAAGGTGGAAGCGGGACGAAAAAACCAGACACCCTTAAAGTAAGTCTCGGATATAAAGACTGTTTCATAGGCGTGGGAGAGATAAGTTATGGTGGTTCAGGTGCTATTGAAAGAGCAGAGCTGGCTGCTGAAATAGTAAGAAAAAGATTAGAATTATTAGAAGTTCCAATAGACGAAATAAGATATGATCTTATAGGGGTAAATTCCCTTTATAAGGGAACAATAGATATTTGTGATGGAATTCCAAACGAAGTAAGGCTTAGAGTAAGTGCTCGAACTAGCAAGAGAGAAGATGCAGTTAAAGTTGGGAACGAAGTTGAAGCATTATATACTAATGGACCTGCAGGAGGCGGAGGAGCCGAAAAGTCTATCAAAGAAATAATTTCGGTTGCATCTATATTCATTTCTAGGGATGATGTAGATATAAAAGTGGTCTATGAGGAGGTTTAAAAGACAAATGAAGACAAAGTTAAAAGAGATTGCTCATTCAAGAACGGGTGATAAAGGCAACATCTCTAACATCTCTTTAATAGTATATGATATGAAAGATTATGAAACTATTAAGAAAAATGTTACAGCAGATAAAGTTAAGAACTGGTTTAAAGATATTGTTAAAGGTGAAGTAAAGAGATATGAACTTCCGAATATAGGAGCATTAAACTTTGTTATGTATAATGCCCTAGGTGGAGGGGTTACCCGTTCTTTAGCAATAGACAAACACGGCAAGAGCTTAAGTTCGGCTTTGCTTGAAATGGAAATAGAAGTCTGAAAGTTTGATTAGAGGAGCGCCAAATTTTGGCACTCCTATTTTATCAATATAAGCATTTTTTAAAAGTATTATGTTATAATTATATGTAAGCTTATAATTATCTATTTATTAGATTAATTAAGTTAATCCGCTCTATTAAACCCCTAACCTGTTTAATCTTCAAGGCTGAAAATAATATTTTACTGAAGGGGAAATGTAGACATGATAATAAACAATCTAACAAAAACTATTCTAGATTCGCTCCATGAAGGAATATTGATAATAAATAAAGATGGCATAGTCATATACGTAAATCCAGCATATACAAAAGGGATGGGAGTATCTTATGATGAAATAGTTGGCGAATTATTAAGTGATGTAAGACCTGGGGCTATGCTTCCTAATGTAGTCAAAACAGGTAAGAAATTATTGAGAGTTAAGCGTAAGACGAAAGATGTAGAATATATAGTAAATATGACACCAATAAAAATTGACGGGGAAATTGCAGGCGGCATATCAGTAGTTTTAGAAATGACCGATGCTTATAAACTTGCAGAGGAATTAAAACAATATAATAAAGTGATTAATAATTTACAAATGGAAATACGAAATGCCCATAAAGCTAAGTATTTTTTTGATGATATTGTAGCTGAAGATATAATTTCTATCAGGACAGTTAATTATGCAAAAAAGATTTCAAAAAATGATCTACCGGTACACATTTGTGGAGAAACCGGATGTGGGAAGGAATTATACGCTCACTCTATTCATAACGAGAGCAATCGGAAGCACGGCCCATTTGTAGCTATAAGCTGTGCTAATTTAGATAGACAATTATTGGAAAGCGAACTTTTTGGATATGAAGAAGGATCTTTTACTGGTGCATTGAAGGGTGGGAAAAGAGGACTTTTTGAGGTGGCAAATGGTGGGACTATTTTTCTAGATGAAATAGCTGAAATGGATTACTATTTACAAGCAAAACTTTTAAGAGTTATACAAGAAGGAACCATAAGAAGAATTGGAGGTACTGAAGAAATACCAGTTGATGTGAGAGTTGTTTCAGCAACTAATAAGTCTTTAGAATCTATGGTTAAGGAAAAAAAGTTTAGGGCTGATCTCTATTTTAGAATAAATGTATTTCCTCTATTTATTCCTCCATTAAGAGAAAGAAGAAATGATATTGAAGATCTGGTAAGGGTCTTTATGGAAGATATTCAAAGAAAGTTTAAAAGGAATGTTGAAATAACAAGAGAGGCATTAGATGTGCTCTTTAGTTATGACTGGCCTGGCAATGTCCGAGAACTAAAAAATGCAGTTGAATTTGCAGCAAATATGACAGAAGATTTTATAATAGATGTGTGTCATCTTCCAAAACATATACAGACTAAAGCAAGAAAGGACATTTCAAAAATAATAAATCTAGAAGATTATGTAAAAGAAGCCGAAATATTGGCTATAAAAAGAGCGCTAAATAGATTTGGACGAACTGTTGAAGGGAAAAAGAAAAGCTCTGAGGCATTGGGAATATCCCTTGCTACTTTATATAATAAATTAAAGAAATATGAGATTGAAGATACAAGTGATTAGAAAAACTTCTTGATCAAATACAGTATATATACAGATATTATCAGAGCAGCTATTATTCTACATTTTATCTAGTTTAACTACAGTGGCAAGCTGAAAGTAAAACTCCATACTCAAAGCAGAGTAAAGAAATATGGTAATGGGCTTATGTAAGCCCTTATTATTTTTATGGGGAATTTATAATTCATAAAATTGTAATTATATTTTAACGTATGCTATAATTACATTATAAATAAGACGTTAAACAATATATAGATAAAAAAACGGGGGTAATTTTTATGCAAAAAGAGTTTTCCCTAAGCAATGAGAAAGCAATGATTAACTTTACTGCAAAA
This sequence comes from Thermoanaerobacterales bacterium, assembly GCA_012839065.1. GTDB lineage: Bacteria > Bacillota > Thermosediminibacteria > Koleobacterales > Koleobacteraceae > DUOC01. The sequence goes on from DUOC01000091.1 coordinate 3,469, forward strand.
TATTGTGATAATGCTGAAGCACTATTTGATAGTTATGGATTTGCACGAGTTTTAGGGGCATATTTAGACAAAATAAAGAGGAGAGAAACAAGAACATATAGATATTTAATAAGCAATTTAAAAGATGATAAAAACTTACAGTGTAATTTAACCAAGATATTTAAACTCCTTATGGTATTAAAGGCAGATGAAATAGTAAAGTTTAACCCCATGTATGAGAAGCTTTTAGAAGACAAGGATAAATTTATAGCCTTGATAGAAGATCTATATAATTTTTGGCGAAAACTAGAACGATATACTATAGTCCAAAACCATAAAACAGGTGACGGGCTGCAAAATGTTAGTTTCATTGAAGCAAATGAAAAGTTTTCAAAGCTGATCTTGGACACCTATAGAAAAGCCGAAGAAAACGTTATCGGAGAAAAACCACGAGTATACAGGCAGCTCCCAGCGGGAGGTAATGCAGCCCTTATATTAAATGAGAGCAAATGGATATGCCCACCCGGATATGAAAAATTAGAAAACATACCTTTTATTCAAACGGTTATATTAGACCCGCCTTTTATTATATATCCGAAGAAAAATACAAGGGATGGAATGTTTACCGAAATCACAACAAACCCGTTAGAAGATTGTTCAGTAAACCCGGATCATTGGTTTTGCTATCCGGCTAAAGTCGGCACTTTATTAGCTTATATTTATTTCCACAGAGACTTTATGGCACATGGAGTAACCCTTTGCAACCTATTTGAAATCGCAACAGAGGAACAATATGCAGGCAAAAGCCCTGATATAGTATATGTTTTCGGTGCAAGGGACAATTCACCAGATAAAAGGACAGTCTTTTATGATGACGAAGGAAACGGTATTATGCTGGGCTATATAAACTATAGCGAAGACATTGATTATTTCGGCTATATGAAAAAGATGACCTTAACCTTACACAACCTGATTATGATCAAAAGAGGTTTTATCCCTATACATGGTGCAATGGTCAATATTGTGACGAAGGATAATAAGATCGCAAATGTTATCATAATGGGGGACAGTGGTGCCGGAAAATCCGAATCTCTGGAAGCACTAAGGAAATTGGGAGATAACTACATCAGCGACATGACTATAATTTTTGATGATATGGGTGTAGTTAAACTTAATAGAGACGAGAAACCATTAGGGTATGGGACTGAAATCGGTGCTTTTGTAAGATTGGACGACTTAGATACGGGTTATGCTTTTAGACAAATCGATAGAAGTATATTTATGAATCCCGATAAAATAAATGCAAGATTGGTCATCCCTGTAGCTACTTATAAAGAAATAACTGCGGGATATCCTGTAGATCTGTTCTTGTACGCTAACAACTATGAAGAAGGTGAGGAATTAGAATTTTTTAATTCTGCAGATGAGGCTTTAGCTGTATTTAAGGAAGGGGCAAGGATGGCTAAAGGTACTACTACAGAAAAAGGGCTTGTAAAGAGTTATTTCGCTAATCCTTTTGGCCCTGCGCAAAAGGAAAAAGATATGGATGTCTTGCTGCAGCGTTATTTTGATAAATTTTTTGAGACAGGTGTTAAAGTAGGCCAGTTAAGGACCTGTCTGGGGATAACAGGTATGGAAAAAAGCGGGCCATTAAAGGCTGCGGTTAAATTATTGGAAGTTATAAAATCCTTAAAATAACAGCTTTAAAGCACGAAAAACAACTCGACTTCGATAAATTGCAAGTCTTGAGAATTGATTTGGTTGGGGGAGGATTGTTTCATGGATCGTCAGGAGATTATCGATTATTTTCTAGAACTTGTTACAATAAGCAGTCCTTCAAAAGACGAAAGGAAAATAGCGGATAAACTAAAATATGACCTGATTCAACAGGGATTTGCAGTAGAAGAAGATAATTCAGCATATAATGTAGATGGGAACACAGGCAATATAATAGCCCGCCTTAAAGGAAATACAGAAAAACCGAC
>DUOC01000092.1 GCA_012839065.1 Thermoanaerobacterales bacterium
GCAAAAAACGGTTATAATGAGGAATTTCAAGGTCATACAGCTTTTATGTACGTTAATTCATCTGATTATACCGTTACATGTGATAGAAATGAATTTATTGGTAGGCGAGGCAGTATTAAAAACCCTTCTGCGCTTAAAAAACAAAACCTGTCAGGTCAATTAGGAGCCGGATTTGATCCTTGTGGTGCCATTATGACAAAATTTGAACTCCAACCCGGCGAGAAAAAGGAAATTATATTTCTTTTAGGTCAGGGACGGAATATAGAGGAAATCCGTTCTCTAATAGAACATTATAAAAATGCTGAAACTGTAGAAAGGGCACTAAACGATGTAAAAGATTATTGGAGTAAAATCCTTGATATGATCCAGGTAAAAACACCTGATCCTTCCCTGGATTTAATGATGAACAATTGGCTTTTATACCAGTCACTGGTCTGTAGAGTATGGGCTAGAACTGCCTTCTATCAATCCAGCGGTGCTTTTGGATTCAGAGACCAATTACAAGATATGTTGGCTATTGTGTACAGCTCTCCTGAAACAGTACGTGAGCACATCATTTTATGTGCCGGACATCAGTTTTTAGAAGGGGATGTACAGCACTGGTGGCATCCGCCCTTTAGAGGGGTAAGAACTAAAATATCAGACGATCTTTTATTCCTTCCCTATGTAACAGCAGGTTATATCGAGATAACGGGAGACACATCAATTTTGGATGAAACTGTACATTTTATAGAGGATGAGCCTTTAAAACAGGGCGAGAGCGAAAGATATAACATACCAAATATTTCCGACCAAAAAGCAGATATTTATGAACACTGCATATTAGCAATTGATAAGGCTTCATCCTTTGGAGAACACGGGCTTCCGTTAATTGGTTCAGGTGACTGGAATGATGGAATGAGCAGTGTAGGAGATAAAGGTCGGGGTGAAAGTATCTGGCTTGCATGGTTCCTATATACGGTTTTAGTTCGTTTTATCCCTATATGTAAAATACGCGGTGACATTGAGAGAGCAGAAAAATATGAAGAGATGGCTTTACATTTGGTCGAAAATATCGAAAACAACGGCTGGGACGGTGGCTGGTATAGAAGGGCTTATTATGATGACGGAACTCCTCTCGGCTCTGCTACAAGTGAAGAATGTAAAATTGATTCTATTTCTCAATCTTGGTCGGTCATTTCGGGAGCGGGTAGGGCTGCTAGGGTTAAAGAAGCAATGAGGGCATTAGAACACAATTTAATAGACCGAGAAACAGGGGTAATAAAACTACTAACCCCGCCTTTTGATAAAGATGCCCAAGAACCCGGCTATATAAAAGGTTATATACCTGGTGTACGAGAAAACGGAGCACAGTATACACATGCAGCTGCTTGGGTTATTATGGCGTTTGCAGGGCTTGGTGATGGTGATAAAGCACTAGAACTCTATCATATGATTAATCCGATTAATCACACTCGAACAGATAAAGAGCTGATGAAATATAAAGTTGAACCTTATATCATTTCAGCTGATGTGTATACGAATCCAAAATTTATGGGACGCGGAGGTTGGACTTGGTATACAGGTTCTGCATCATGGATGTACAGAGTAGTCTTGGAATCAATATTAGGATTTAAAAAGAGAGGGGATAAATTTACAATAGATCCTTGTATCTCAAAAACATGGAATGGCTATAGTATAAGCTATAAATACAAAGACACTATATATAAAATCCAAATAAAAAATCCTCAAGGGGTCAATAGAGGTGTAAAAGCCCTCTATCTTGACGGTGAAGAAATTCATGATAAATATGTATCTATTACC
>DUOC01000093.1 GCA_012839065.1 Thermoanaerobacterales bacterium
GCCCCAACAATTAGTACAACAGTCCCTATAGTCATTATTATACCTTGAAGTGCGTCTGTAAGGGCTACTGCCCTGTAACCACCGATTGTTGTATAAATCAATATTGTCAATCCAAAAAAGAGTAGAGCAGTAGTGTACGAGATCCCTACACTACCCTCAATCAATCTTGCCGCCCCTATCCATTGTGCAGCCATAGCAGCTATCATGAAAAATACAATTGATATTGAACATAAAATAACAAGAAGATTGCTTTCATATCTTTCTTTTATAAAATCTGTTACAGTTACAGCATTTATCTTTCGAGCAACAATTGCAAATTTTTTCCCCAGAACTGATAAAGTAAAATAACCTGTCGGCATCTGACTCATAGCAAGAAATACCCACGCCAGCCCGAAAGTATAAGCTGAACCCGGTCCCCCAATAAAACTGCCGGCACTAAGATAAGTCGCTACAAGTGTCATTGCAAGCACAAAACCACCAAGATCCCTGTCCCCAGTAAAATACTCTTCTAAAAAACCTTTCCCACTTCTCGTACTGGCTTTAGATACAAAACTCACACTGTAAAAACCTATTACATAAAGTAAGACAAAGTATATTAAAAAAGGTATCAATACATCCCAGTTTATATCACCCATTTACATCATCTCCTTTATTCTATCAGCCTCTTCCTTAGTCAGTGTTCCAAGAGGCATATCCTTAAAATATTTTGTTACTATTACTATTGCCAATATAGTAAATAAAATAGCACCTACAACACAGCTCATAAAAAACCATAATGGAAATCCTAAAACATAAGTATACTCTTCCGGGGGTTTAGAACCCAGTCCATATCCCCATACAAACCACCAGATTAAATTTAGTATCCCGAGCCCCAAACCCAACAATGCTTCTTTATTACATTGTTTGTAACGGGGGTCTTCAATGAAACTTTTGTTTTCTTTTTGCATTTGTTTTACCTCCAATTTTTAAAAATAAAAAAGCCCTCCGGTGCGGTTATCCAGAAGGCTTTATTAAAAAAATATATGATTTGCCCGTAAAAAAATACGGACAAGCACTAGACATAAAAAAACCAGCCATCTTTCTTACCGTCCCGGTCAGAAGATCCAGGCGGGGAACCATAATGGCTTCCACAAAAAAGTGAAAGTGCAGATCCCATAAATAAGGATACTGCCAAATAAGATATTTAATTAAAAAAAGTACATATGTAGAAGAATCCTACCATTATGAGAATACCATCTAACTTTAGCAATGTCAATCATAAAAAATTCTGTTTTAATCACAATTTATTGCGGTCAAAGATCGTCCCTTATAGTTGATGACAAACAGTATTTTTATTAAAACTCTCTTGTGAGTTCAAAAAGTTTTCGAGTATCAATTCCATCTCCATATATTATATATCTCCCTTCGTCTCTTTTTTCACTAGTTAAATTACTTTTATCAATATATACATATCGTGGGTCATGGCTAATATCAATATAAACATATGTTTTATTAGCGTCATTAAGCCTTATTAAGATTCTTGTACTCCTTGGCATTGTATAGTTTGGATAGAAGATGTCCAAAGATCCTGCTAAACGTCTTTTTCTCATATTGTGATTAGATAATATTGAAAGGACTTCTTCAATATAGCTTTCGTCAGTAATATCTTCCAGAGATACAATATAATTCTCGGAGTATTCAGATAGGGGCAAAGTTCCAAGTGCTTCAATCCCGTTATTAATCTGATTTTTAAAAATGCGTCTTGATATATAAGACTTTGCATGCTTCTCTCATACTATTTTATCTTGCTTCAATTGACCCTTGTTGGTTACAGCGGCCTGAATGCCAGTAAAACATATACATTGGAATAAGTAATTATACAAGCAGTCAAACACTAGTGTCTGCTAATAACATTTCTGTAAGTTAACCGCTTTTAGCACATTTCTAAGAAGCACGCCTGTTGTCACTAGCCCTACTCCTCCGGGAACAGGTGTAATCATGCCTGCCATGTGAACAGCATCATCAAAATCTACATCACCGACTATCTCATTATCGAGTTCATTTATACCCACATCAATAACAACTGCTCCTTTTTTAATAAAATTACGGTTTATAAAATTAGGTTTGCCCAGTGCTGCTACTAATATATCGGCCCTTCTGGCAACATTAGGAAGATCCTTTGTTTTTGAATGGCATATAGTTACAGTAGCATTTTGTTTTAGGAGCATCATAGCAACAGGTCGACCTACTACCATGCTTCTTCCTATAACTACAACATCTTTCCCCTTTAGTTCCACATTATAATATTTTAGTATCTCCATAACACTTTCTGCAGTGCATGGTGCAAACCCACCACCTGTACCGCTGAAAACCTTAGCAATGTTAATAGGGCTTATACAGTCAATATCTTTTTCGGGTTTTATTTGTTCTGCAATTGTGCCCTCATTTATTTGTGGAGGGAGGGGTCGCATTACGATGATTCCATTTATTGTAGGGTTCTCATTTACAGCTTTAAATTCATTTAAAAATGTTTCTTGATCAATTCTTTCGTGAAAATTTCTTTTAATAAGTGAAATACCCGTACTTATACAAGCCTTTTCGATACTGCTTATATAATATAAAGTATCAGTATCTTCGCCAGCCCACATTATTACCAAAGTAGGTATAATGCCATTTTTTTTTAGTTTTTCAACCTTTTCAGAAATCTCGTCATTTATTTGTTCAGCAACATTCTTGCCCTTTAATAATATTAATACACCCACACATTCCACTCCTTCTGCCTTTAGAAAAGCCCTGTTACTTTCCCTGTTTCGTCAATATCGATCATTTCAGCTGCAGGTCTTTTTGGTAAGCCGGGCATTGTCATTATATCACCTGTCAAAGCAACAACAAATCCAGCTCCAGCCGAAACCTTAACATCCCTTACAGTTATTCTGAAATTTTCCGGTCTGCCCAGTTTCATCGGATCATCTGATAAGGAATATTGGGTTTTTGCGATACAAACAGGGGTGTTTCCATAACCAATTTCTTCGATCTTTTTGATTTCTTTTACAGCGTTAGGAGTAAAATCTACACCTGAAGCACCATAAATTTCTTTTGCCACAGTTTCTATTTTATCCATGATACTTAAAGAAGTATCATAAATAAACCTGAAATTGTTCTCTCCTTCGGCTAATTTTAATACCTTACGTGCTAAATCCATTCCACCTTCGCTTCCCTTCCCCCAAACTTCTGAAAGCACTGTATCAGCTCCGGCTTTTATACATTCTTGTTCTACAAGCTTCAGCTCTTTTTCTGTATCAGTAGGGAACCTGTTTATCGCTACTACAGCAGGGAGCCCAAATTTCTTTGTAATGTTTTCAATATGCTTCTGCAAGTTTGTCAGACCTTTTAACAAGCTTATGAGGTCTTCTTTTCCCAAATTGGCTTTAAGAGCACCGCCATGATGTTTAAGGGCTCTAACAGTTGCAACGATTACAACGGCATCTGGCCTAATGCCTGCAGTACGGCATTTTATATTTAAGAACTTTTCAGCTCCCAGATCGGCACCGAAGCCTGCTTCTGTAACTACATAATCCGAAAGCTTTAAAGCCAGTTTAGTAGCAATTACGCTATTACAGCCGTGTGCTATATTTGCAAATGGACCACCATGTACAAAGGCAGGTGTATTTTCAAGGGTCTGTACAAGGTTCGGCTTTAATGCTTCTTTCAGAAGGGTAGCCATTGCCCCTTGAGCCTTCAGGTCTCCTGCTGTTATCGGCTGCCCATTTCTATTATATCCCACTATTATTCTTGATAATCTGTCTTTTAAATCTGTAAGATCCTCTGCAAGGCAGAATATTGCCATAATTTCAGATGCAACGGTTATGTCAAAACTATCCTCTCTGGGCACTCCGTTCATCCTGCCTCCCAACCCGTTTACAATATTTCTGAGCTGTCTGTCGTTCATATCCATACATCTTCTCCATGTTATCCTTCTTGTATCAATATCCAGCTCATTTCCTTGATGTATGTGGTTGTCCAACATAGCTGCCAGCAAGTTGTTTGCTGTTCCCACTGCATGAATATCTCCCGTAAAATGAAGGTTTATATCTTCCATTGGCACTACTTGAGCATAACCGCCTCCTGCTGCACCCCCCTTTATGCCAAAAACAGGTCCTAAAGACGGTTCTCGAAGTGCTATCATCGTATTCTTCCCAAGGGCTGCCATGGCATCCCCTAATCCTATTGCAGTAGTAGTCTTCCCTTCTCCTGCAGGTGTAGGGGTAATTGCTGTAACCAGTATTAGTTTTCCGTCAGGCTTTGTTTTGTACTCTTTTAGAAGATTATAGTCAACCTTGCCCTTGTATTTACCGTACAAATCAATATTGTCTTGATCAAGCCCGACTTTTTTAGCTATCGCAGTAATCGGTTCAAGTCTTGCCTCTTGTGCAATTTCGATGTCGCTTTTATAGCTCATTTTCAGTTCCTCCTCTTAATGTATATGAATGAAAAAACTTAAAATACGATATTTATTCGTATTATTATCTACAGTTTCTATAATTTTGTGCAAATTCCTCTAAAAATATTTTAAAACTCTTGACACGTTTTTCCCGTGATGTTA
>DUOC01000094.1 GCA_012839065.1 Thermoanaerobacterales bacterium
AAGGTAGGAGATAGATATGTCCTTGAAGAGATGCTCAAAAACGGTTATGTATTAGGTGGAGAGCAGTCCGGGCATATAATATTTCTTGAACATAATACTACTGGTGACGGGCTTTTAACTGCCCTCCAACTACTAAATATCATGAAGAAAACAGGTAAACCTATTTCCAAATTATGCTCCACACTGCAGGTATTCCCTCAATTTTTGCTAAATGCGAAAGTAAAAAATAAAGCAGGGCTTCACGAAAATCCTATAGTTGTTAGCAAGATCAAAGCAGCTGAGAAAAAGCTGATCGGAAAAGGAAGAATCCTTGTAAGACCTTCAGGTACTGAACCTTTAGTTAGGGTTATGGTTGAAGGTAGAGATGAAACAGAGCTTAAACAAATTGCAAGTGAACTGGTAGAAATATTAGAAAGTGAATTAAATTAATCACCAAAACTGATACCCATTTCCCTTGCAGCACATATTAATTGATGATCGGTTGGTACCACACGGCAGCCTGAAGGTATTTTTTCAAAGGGGACAGAAGTTATTACTCCATTTTTAAGAGATACCATCTTCCCATGTTCACCGTCAAGAGCCAACTTTGCTGCAGCTACGCCATATCTTGTAGCTAAAACCCTGTCAAAAGGTGAAGGCGAACCACCTCTCTGCAGATGCCCCAAAACTGTGGCTCGGCTTTCGATCCCGGTGGTATCTTCTATCATTTTAGAAATAACATGGCTGATACCACCTAATCGCAGAGGATCGCCGCTTTCTTTTATAGTTTGTCTGATAACGTAATCCCCTTCTGGAGTTTTAACCCCTTCAGATACTACAACAATACTAAAATATTTACCGTTTCTTTTTCGATTCAGGATTTTTTCTGCAACTTTCTCTATCTTCCAAGGTATTTCAGGTATTAATATAACATCGGCACCACCTGCTACTCCACTGTAAAGAGTTATCCATCCGGCATATCTTCCCATAAGTTCTAGAACCATTACTCTGTGATGTGATTCAGCTGTAGTGTGAAGCTTATCTAGTGCTTCTGTTGCAGTATTAACAGCAGTATCAAAGCCGAAGGTTTGGTCTGTTTCTAAAATATCATTATCGATAGTTTTCGGAACGGTAATCGTTTTTGCACCCTTTTCTGATAGTTCACGAGCAATGGCGAGGCTGCCATCACCTCCAACTACTATTAAACAGCCTATATTCAGTTTTTCTAAATTCTCTATTGCCTTATCTGACATGTCTCTATAAACGATCTTACCTGATTCTTGAACCGGGAAATTGAACGGGTTGTCCCTATTGTTCGTACCGAGGATAGTTCCGCCTTTTGTCAGGAGCCCTGAAATATGAGGCATGGTGAGATGCATATAATCTCCATGTATAAGCCCGTTATAACCATTTTTAAAGCCCAGAAGTTCTACACCATTAGCCTGTGAAACACGTGAAACCGCACGAATTACAGCATTCAGCCCCGGCGCGTCTCCGCCTCCGGTCAAGATTCCCAATCTTTTCATTGAAAAACCCCCCAACAACTGATTTCCTTCATTATATCAAATACAGGAGTATAGTAAAGTATAAATATGATTTCGGTGTGGAAAGTAACTTTGGTAAAGATGACGAAACCTATCCTTTCTCTTTAAAGTTATGGAAAGTCTTATTAATATTTATTACTATATAGACATTGGATTTAAAGACTTGTATAATATATTTAGTGGGTATTTGGTTTAGGTTAGAAGAAAATGGGAGGTCAAAGATGCTTGAAATAAAAACATTTGGTGATTTTGATATCAGATTAGATAATAAGTCTATTCTAAAAACCGGTAAAAGGGCAACAAAAGCACTGGATTTGTTAAAATACTTTATTGCAAACAAAGATAGAAGGCTATCTCCCGAAGTCATAATCGAAATTCAATGGGGTGATTCAAACTCTGAAGATCCTAAAAATGTTCTTAGAACTCAGATATTTCGTTTAAGAAAATATTTACAAGAAATGGGTTTAATCAACAGATCAGATAAAGAAGATTATTTTAATTTAGCCTTTGAGAACGGCTACTATATTTTCAGAATGAGTGCCGAATGTGAGATAGATGCTTTAGTTTTTGAAGACTGTATAAAAACGGCGGATAACCTAAAAAACGAAGATCCTGACGCTGCTATAGAAAAATATTTGGAAGCCATAGAACTGTATAAGGGAGAGTATTTAGCAGACAGTCAATACAACAATGAATGGATGTATATTGCTAGGAACAGATACCATAGGCTGTTTGTAGATGCACTATTAAAACTCTTTGATATTTTAAGCAGTAAAGGATGCTATTCAAAAATAATAGAAATATTTGAACAAGCAATGGTTTACGAACCCTATGATGAATCACTTCACATTTGTTTTTTAGAAACTTTACTTGCATTAAATCAGGTTAAGAACGCTGCAAGCCATTATAATTACATAACAGGTAAAATGTATAGGGAAATGTCTCTCAAACCTTCTCCGGCAATGAAACAAGTTTATCAAAAGATAATAAATTCTGATAAAGGCGATAAAGTGGATCTTTATTCGTTAAGGAACAATTTAACTGAAGACCAAATTGATGGTGCTTTTTATTGTGATGCAGATTATTTTATGACTATATATAATCTTGAGCGGCGTAGAGCTCTTCGTATGGATAATAAAGTTTTTTTAGGATTGATTACCATATTAACTATCAATAATAAGATGCAAAGGGATCAAGCTTTTAGTATAAATATTTTGAAAAATATTCTTAAGAATTCGCTTAGAAAAGGTGATGTGTTTTCTCAATGGAATGATTGTCAGATAATATTTTTATTGATAGATGCGAAAGAAGAAAATTTAGATTTAATCACTGAACGTATAAGACAAAAATTCGTTGAGGAAATTGATGATAAAAATTTACAGTTAAAATTTTCGATTAGACCGATTTCATCCCCGGAATTGTTTATCGGATAAATCAATATTGGGGAGGTATGAGTATGGTTACAGTTAACATTTCGGATCTTAATGCGGATCTGGCAAAGCTTATTATAGAACATTTGGATGGTGTTGTTATAACCGATACACAAGGGCGATATCTATATGTAAATGAAGCATGGTCTGAAATGATGGGGTTAACACTTGATGAGGTAAAAGGGAAATATGTTCATGATATAGTACCTGAAACTAAAATCGACTTAGTGCTTCAATCTGAACAACCTGTTACGGGACATGTTATTATTTCAAAAGGTCCTAAACAAACAGAGGCATTTTCAACTTATATACCGATATTCGAAGACGGTAAGCTGGTTGCGGGATTTATTCATGTTATTATGAGAGGGATGAAAAACGCTGTAGATTTCTCATCAAAAGTTAATAGTATGATTAATCAAATTGAGTATTATAAGGAAGAACTGAGGAAAATTAGAGGGGCAAAGTATTCAATCGACAACATTATTGGGGAAAGTCAAGAGATTAGAAAAATGAAGGAACTTATAATTAATGCCGCAAACTCAAATTCCACTGTGTTAATTGAAGGTGAAACAGGTACTGGAAAAGAGCTTGTTGCTCATTCTGTCCATGATTTGAGCAACAGATCTTTTGGGCCTTTTATAAAAGTAAATTGTGCAGCAATACCTCCCGGGCTATTGGAGTCTGAATTTTTCGGATATGATGAGGGGGCTTTTACAGGGGCTAAAAAAGGTGGAAAAGAAGGTAAATTCGAAATGGCGAATGGCGGTAGTTTATTTTTAGATGAAATTAATCAGATGCCATTAGTATTACAGCCAAAACTTTTAAGAGTTTTACAAGAAAAGGAAATTGAAAGAGTGGGAGGAGAAGGCAGCATTCCTATAAATGTTAGGATTATTGCGGCTTCTAATGTCTCCTTAGAAAAAATGGTCAAAGAAAAGAGTTTCAGAAGTGATTTGTTTTATAGATTAAATGTTATAAAAATAGTTGTACCACCTCTTAGAAAGCGAAAAGAAGATATTCCGATGATAGCTGATAATCTGTTAGACAAGTTAAATTTTGAATTAGGTATGAGTGTACCCAGCATATCAGACGAAGCAAAGTGCAGGTTTATGGAATATGACTGGCCGGGTAATATAAGGGAACTGCAGAATGCGATTGAAAGGGCTATGAATATGTCCCGCGGTAAAGCCCTAGAATGGAAACATTTTAGCGGTTATTTTGGGAATAAAGAAGTGAATAAATATGCCGGGATAGGAGAAAACGGTGAGTTTTCGATTAAAAGTTTGAAGGAAGAACTAGAAAAAGAAACAATAACAGAAGCCCTTAATATTTGCGAGAATAA
>DUOC01000095.1 GCA_012839065.1 Thermoanaerobacterales bacterium
AAAAATATAGCCGCATAACCTGAATAATCTCCAGAATTCTACAGGGTTCTAATATTTGCAGCAAATTTCATAGAATAAAAAACCCGCTTATCGCGGGATTATAAAAAACAAATTATGGGATGATCAGTTTTTGTCCGGGCATAATCATATTAGGATCTTTAATGTCATTTGCTTTTACAATTGCATCCATAGTTGTATTGTATCGCTTCGCTATCTGCCATAATGTGTCACCTGCCTGGACTATATAGATCCTTACTGTTGGTTTTTCTTTTTCTGGAGGGATTGGCTTTTCTTCTTCCTCTCCTTCAGCTATTTCTTTGACGTCAACAACTACCTCAATTTCCATAACTTCCGTAACTTTAACAAATAGACCTAGGACTATCCTTACTTCGTATTCCCTTGGGTTCACCCTGCTTGCATTTACGTGTTCAACCATTACATGGATCTCTACATCCATACCCTTTGCTGCACCAGGTATTTCAACAAACTGAGTAAATGGTATCTCTGCTTCAGTAAAATGGACAGGCTGCTGTGGCTCAGTTTCAGAAACATCAGCAACATATAAGGTCTCTACATTGATAACACCTTCTATAATTACTTTATTATCAATGATACTCTTCTCATCTATTTTTGCACTTGCCTTAACGTTATATATCTGTTCTATATTGGGTTTTTCATTTGGAAGCTCTAGAACATCTTTAATTATTGATTGAGCTGTGTCTTCTCCGACCACATGATTTAATTTCAATTTTTCCTTTACAAGCTCAAGAGGATAAGATGGACAGTATGCATCAATTACAACATTTAGTTGTTCTGTAACAGTAACCTTCGCAAATAATTCCAAAACTGCTTCAACCGTAACAGTTCGGGCATTCTTTCTCCTGCCTCTTGCATTTTCTACAATTACTTTAACAATTGCCGTCATATCAGGCTCAGCACCCGGGATTTCTACAAAATGTGTAAATGGAATTCTTCCTTCTGCAAAATGTACCGGCTGTTGTGGCACACCTTCAGGCACATCTGCTACATACAGTATTTTCACTACAAGGAAACCATCTGCAATAACCTTATCCTGGATCACTTTAACTTCTTTTTCTTCCACTGAAACATCAACCTTAATAATTTCTTCTATGTCCGGCTTATCAGAAGGAATCTCCACTTCATTTTTTACCACGGTCTGTGAAAAACACTCCCCGATAACATGATCTACCTTTACAAGCTCTTTTAAAACCTGACAGTCTTTATCTTTAATATCTGTAACTACCCTGATTTCTACTGTTTTTGTCACCTTTGCACAAACATCAAGTACGATTCTAACATCTGCTATACGATTATTTTTAGTGTCAAATTTTACATACTCGATGTCTGCAACTACAGAGACGTCCATTTTGGGTTTAGCACCCGGAATCTTTACAAATGTACTGAAATTAACAGTTCCTTCCATAAAATGGACTGGCTGTGCCAACCCTTCATCTGCAACATACATGACTTTTACATCTATTTCACCCTCAACTATCACTTTCCCGTCGATAACCTCAATATCAAGGGTTGCTGTATTGAGATTTGCATCAACCGATATAACCCTTTCTATATTGGGCTTTCCTAAAGGAACTTCAATACGGCCGTCTACTATAGCTTGAGTACATTGTTCGCCTATTACCTGGCTAACTTTTATAATATCTTTCATAACTTGGACTCCCATATAACAATTAAACCTCCTCTCACGAGAATATTTTCTTAAAATTACACCCTTACATAAATAATATATGACTTGCAGCACAAATATGCTACTTATTTAGAAGACAAGAAAAAAAACACCGGCTTATATATCCGATGTTAAATAAATTGAGTTAAGATTCTATTGTAGAAACCAGTTAATTATTTTGAAATAAAAAGCTGAGTCAACATCTTACCATAAGGGCCCCCGTCTACAACACCTATCCCAATATGGGTATAGTTAGAATTTAGAATGTTCCTCCTATGCCCCGGACTGTTCATAAGCGAAGTATGTGCCCTTTCTACATTTGGTGCCCCAGCAATATTCTCTCCGGCATATTTATACGAAACGCCATAAGATTTCATCATATCGAAAGGGGAACCATATGTAGGTGAATAATGATCAAAATAATTTTTGTTTATCATGTCACTGCTTTTCATTCTTGCCAGTTTTACCAGGTTTGTATCAGTTTTAAGTGGGGATAGACCCGCTTTTAATCGTTCACTGTTAACCAGATCAAACATCTTCTGCTCATCTTGGCTTAAAAAGGCGGAATCCGCAGGTTTATCTTCCAAATCAGGAACTTCCGGCTTTGAAGGTGTTTCTACAATCTTTTTCGGAGCTTCTATTTCAGGATATTTAATAACGATTTTGTAAGGTGATTCATTAATTATTTTATAGCTGCAGCTGCCAGGATATGTAAAATTGATAGTATATTTATATGTTATTCTATAGGTGGTTTGAGCTGCATAAGCACCACTTGTACCGGTAATAATTGTTGTTAATAAAAAGATTACTAATATTAACCCAACAACTTTATATGTTCTTCTCAAAAGCATTCCTCCTTATTTTTGATCTGATATAACCCGGTAAAACTAGGTTTTAATAAGTATTTTAACTGTTTTAACCTTGATTTGCAAAATCATAAGGCTCTTATAATCAAGGACATGCTTTTTCAAATCGTTAATTAGAATTTTTTACTTTAAAAAATATAGAAAAACTGTATATACCTGCTCAATGGTAAAATATTTTTTGCAAGGCTAATTATGGACAAAAAAAGAGAGGCTGACTGTGCCTGCTCTTTCCCAATATTATTATTTGTTACTAGTGTAGAAACCCTTCTGAGATATAGTCGTAACCGGAATCTTATTTATCTGAAAGAAAAAAGCTATGGTTTCGTTCCCATAGCTTATGATACACATTCTATCTTAATATCCCCGTTCTTATCAAACACAGTAACTTCAACGGTCTCTGTAAGTACATCAGTATAACTATATGATACTCTCCTCTCGGAATCGGTATTTTCATCAATCCTGACCACAAAAATATTAGGATATGTCTTTTCTAGTATACCTTCTCTTTCGATGATTTTTCTGCGTCCTCTGTTAGATTTAAGTCTCACCCTTTGTCCTACATTAGATTCAATATCCTTTTTAATACGCAGTAGTTCCAGATTGTTCAATAAAATCACCTCTTAAAAGAAATAAAAGTTACTGTATTATTATAACATATACCTACAACTTTGTCAATTTTAAATATTTAA
>DUOC01000096.1 GCA_012839065.1 Thermoanaerobacterales bacterium
TCTTCTGTTATAATAGTTTTCATAGGAAAGATCCCTCCGATTTTTGTTTGTTTTTGCAAATAACATTATATCAGAGGTCTTTCCTTTTTTCATATCTTCTTGTCACAAATGTATTATCTCATATCAAGTTTGAACAAAATGTAGTTATTCTATGATAATGTCATATTATTTAATACAAAATAATCGGGTCCATTATAAAATAAGATGCAAGAAAACATAAAAGGCAGGATCACAGCGAGAAACTTAGTATGGTATTATTATCTATTAAACACATACGAAGGTTATCGCTATGGCTCTTACTAAAAATAATAACACATCTGCTACTATTGTAGTAAAATAAAATAAATCCTTCTATATTAAAAACTATAGAAGGATTTATTTGTTTTATTACTAATATATTTCTACACGAATGGTGTCAAGATCCATGCAAGAGCACATGCTGTTAAAATCCTGATTACCATTCCTAAAATCGCTGCTCTCATAGCTTCGTTACCTGTAAGATCACAATTCTGCGACCAAACTGCCGGGATTTGGGCTAACGGGATTTGCAGTGGGAATCCTGATGCGGCAAGTATAAAAGAGCCGATAGCAAATCTTGTAGGAATGTTATTTATTGTTTCGACCAGGGTATTCATCGCAAGAGTAGGAGCTACAAGTATTGATTGCATTCCTGTTTGAGGATCAATAGATAGAGCATTTAGGAATGCTGTTAGTGCAGCTTCTATTGGCCCCCATATTCCAACAAATTCTAGAGCGCCTATGATAGCAAAAACCATAGCAGCTGCAGGTATAAGAAGTAAGAAAAGTAGTTCAGCACCTTCTCTTGCACCATTAAATATAGTTGCAAAGGCAGGAGTAGAAGGAGTAAAGCGGGGCATTTCACTAATATCTTTGTACTTAACATCCCTATAAATAGTTTTACTTAGAATAAAGGGTACAAGAATTACCGGAAGGAATATTCCTACAATAACAATAGGAAATGACCAAAGGCCAGCTTTCGAAAATGCCAGTAAACCGAGCATAAAAGTCGAAAACGACTGCTGAGACTGACACATTGTTACAAGTGCAATCTTTTGTTCATCTTTTGTTGCCCCGGCTTTTTTCAATGAAGGTGCAGTTATTCTGCCTGAAGCGTTAATATCTCCCAATATGTTATAAATTGCAGGGACAATAATTAATGGAGTTATTTTCATGATCCTTGCTAAAGGAGTAAAAATGCGAACCAAAGCATCAGTAAAACCGAGACGTTCCAAGATTCTACCGGTCATAACACTTAGTATAATAGCACTACCTAATGAACCTGTAAGATAAACATTAACAACGATAGGTATTACTCTTTGCAGCATTGTATCAAAAATACCACCAATTAACCCGGGGTTTATAAATAAAACTACAAGTGTTAATAGCAGTAGAACCAATCCTACCCACTCAATAGTTGATATCTTACGGGTTTCAGTAACTATCTCTTTTTCTCTGATAGCCATTGTTTTAACCTCCTTTTTTTTAATAGTAATTTACTAATTTAAATAAAATTGTTTTCCTGGTGAAGTTAAACACCTCCCCTATTACATAATTGTATATATTTCGACAATTCTGAAAATTATAGTTAAAAATATTTGCTATTTATTTATTAAATAAGTTTCAGTTATATATTTTGCATAGTTTTGTATTCCGGATGAACCAAAATCATCTAATTTAACTGAAGATATCCGTTCACGAAACATAACTATATCAATTTCTTTCGGTATGTAATTACGTATTGCGTACGCTAATGGAA
>DUOC01000097.1 GCA_012839065.1 Thermoanaerobacterales bacterium
AGTAAATATTGGTATTGGGAGGTACTATGACAATATTACAAAAATTCAAAAAAGCTATAATGAAGCTCAAAATGCATTAATTGTCAGCAAAAAACTCTTAAATGGGGAGAACACGGTTCTGCATTTTGATGATTTGGGAATCTACAAGCTATTAACAAAATTAGAAGATAAAGAGGATCTAGAGATATTTTACAAAGAGACACTTTACCCTTTAAGTAAGTATGATGAAGAAAATAGAACAGATCTTGTGCGAACCCTTCAAGAATATTTTGTATGTGGCGAAAATCTAACTGTAACGGCTAAAAAACTTTACGTCCATGTAAATACCTTAAAGTATAGAATGAATAGGATAAAAGAAATACTTTATATCGACGATTTTACAATGGAAAATAAGACAAGCCTTTATATTGCATTAAAAATAGCCGATCTTTTGGACAAAAAATAGTATTTTTGTGTATCTAACACAAGTTATATACACATTTTTTAGCCTAGAGGACATGGAATCCACAATGCTATATTGGTATAATAATTTAGAAAATTCATAACACAGGAGGTAAAAATGAAAAAAATTCTTGTAATAAACCCAATCGGAACAGATATATGGGATTTATCAGATAAAGAGTATTTATCAGATAATGCGCATAATAGTACAGTTGTTAGTGTTACTAGTTTAAAGAAAGGGCCAACTAGTTTAGAAACGTATTATGATGAAGCTATGGCAGCTCCAGGAGTTCTAGAAATTATACATAAAAACAAAGATGACTATGACGCCTTTATCGTGAATTGTTTTGCTGATCCTGGTATTATGGGTGCCCGAGAAATAGCCAATGTTCCTGTAGTTGGACCAGGGCAGGCTTCGATGACTGTAGCATCAATGTTGGGGCATAAGTTTGGTGTTATATCAATAAGGAAAAAAGCTGAATCGATGTTTGATCAAAAAGTTGCGAGCCTTGGTCTTGAAGATAAATTTGCAGGAGCCGTAGGGATAAATATCGGTGTAAATGAACTGCTAACTGATAGGGATGCTACAAGAAGAGAAATATTAAAAGCAGCAAATAAACTTATAGAAGAAAAGCATGCCGAAGTAATAGTTCTGGGATGCACCGGGATGTTGAGCTTTGCAGAAGATATTAGAAAGGAATTAAGAGTGCCGGTAGTAGAACCAGCAATCACAGCTCTAAAAATAGCGGAAGCATTGATTGACTTAAAACTTACTCACAGCAAAACGGCTCTTTATTCTAATTTGGAAGATTGCAGGCAATAATGCTGCAAGTTTAATAGAAATTGTAATTGAGGGAATACATTATCTGGATATCAGTTATTGTCAAGTTTATCTGAATTTATTTTAAGAGGAGTGTGGTGTACATGAGATTACTGAGCAAACAAGATTTACATGATGTCCTTTTTGGATGTGCTATATTAGGGACTGGTGGAGGTGGAGATTTAGATAAAGGGATTGAGCTTATTAATAAAGATATAGAAAACGGTTTTGAGTTTAAGTTGATAGAGCTTGATGATGTTCCGGATGATGTCATGATTGCTTCACCATACCAAGCAGGTTCAATTTCCCCATTGACAGAAGAAGACTTGAAAAAGTATGCTGATTTGAAGGTGATTAAAGAAATGCCGAGTTTAGTAGCATTTAAGGCTCTTGGGGATTTTATGGGTGAATCGTTTTACGCTACTATATCCACCGAACTTGGCGGACACAACACTGCTGTTGGAATGTCAGTAGCGGCAAAACTTGGCATACCGATAGTAGATGCAGATCCAGCAGGCAGGTCAGTGCCGGAACTCCAGCATTCTACAATGTACATAAACAATATTTCTATAACTCCACTTGCAGTAGCAAACAAGTTCGGTGATGTTGCAATAATCAAAGAGGTTGCCAATGACTTCAGAGCTGAAGCCATTGTAAGGGCAATGGCCGTTGTCAGCCAAAACTCAGTAGGGGTTACTGACCACCCTGTGCGTGGAAAAGATCTGAAAAAGGCTGTAATTCCTGGTGCTATAAGTTATGCTCTAAAGATTGGGAAAGCGCTTCGAGAGGCGCGTGAAAAAGGAGAAGACCCGGCGGCTAAAGTAGCTGAAGCTGGTAATGGCTACATTTTATTTAAAGGAATTGTAAAGAATTTTACATGGGAGGATAGAGCAGGCTTTACTCTGGGTGATACTTATATCGAAGGTAAAGGCGAGTACAGTGGTGATGAATATAGAATATGGTATAAGAACGAAAACATTATTTCTTGGAAAAATGGGGAAATTTTCGTAACTGTACCTGATCTAATTTGTATCCTTGACAGCAAAACAGGAGATCCCATAACAAATCCCAACTTTAAGAAGGGAATGGAGGTAACTGTAATTGGATTACCTGCGCCTAAGGAATGGAGGACTGAAAAAGGTTTAGAAACATTCGGACCAAAGCACTTTGGATATGATTTGGATTATATTCCTATCGAAAAAATAATGGAATCAGGCAAATAAAATGAAAGAAATTTTAATAATTAATCCAGTGAGTACTGAATATTTTAATAAACTGACCATTGATTACTTACAAGATAAGAAGTTGAAGGAGAATAGAATATTTGCTGTTAATACTAAAGATGGTCCTGATTCTATAGAAACTTTTGAAGATGAAATCAAAGCAGGCCCTTTCATTTTAAAACTTGTAGAAGATAACAAAGATAAGTTTGATGCGATAATTATCAATTGCTTTGCAGACCCAGTAATAAATGCTGCTCGTGAAATATCCCATATTCCGATTATTGGCCCTGGTCAGGCCTCTATGGCAGCAGCTATGTGTCTTGCAAAAAAGTTTGCTATTATTTCAATTTACAAAAAGTCAGGTCCGTGGGGAGAGCTTCAAGCAAAACAAGCCGGTACTAGTAGCATGCTTGTTTACAGCACAGGTATCGAAGTTCCTGTGTTGGAGCTTGAAAAAGACCCTGATAGAACAAAAACAGAAATAATTAGAGAAGCTAGTTTTGCTATAGAAAAAAAAGGCGCAGAAGTTATTATACTTGGCTGTACGGGTATGGCTCCTATTGCACAGGCAATAAAAGAAGAATTGGGCATTACCGTAATAGAGCCAATGCTTACGGCTTTAAAAACAGCGGAAATGCTGCTGCAGATTTGATCAAGCAGGTTAAAAATGATTATAGGGTGTCAGGTAACATTATTTGTTCTCTAGAGCTGCCTGACACTTTGTATTTTAACATAATTTATTTATGAAAGGATAAAAGACTAATGAAACTTCAATTGAGCCTTACAGTTAATGAGGCAAAGAGAATAATTGCAAAAGGCATAAAAGAACTCCCGGAAATAAAATCAGCATTTTCAACGGGGAAAATTCTCTTGAAAGCAGGGACGACGGTATCAGCATTATCAGAAGAACTTGTAGGTATGCCACTTGGAATATGTGGTAGAATAACGAGCAATGGAGCTAAGGCTGCAAGATATGATTTGGATGCTCCCCATTGTATATTGATTGACAAAGGAAAAGTTATAGATGTTGACGATGCGGTACCATTTGAGGAGGCTGCATTAAGCCTTAGAAAAGAGGATATATTAGTTACTGGTGTAA
Source organism: Thermoanaerobacterales bacterium (assembly GCA_012839065.1). GTDB lineage: Bacteria > Bacillota > Thermosediminibacteria > Koleobacterales > Koleobacteraceae > DUOC01. The sequence goes on from DUOC01000097.1 coordinate 3,584, forward strand.
ATGCCTTTGACAATGATGGCAATGCCGCAATGATGGCGGGAAGCCCTCTTGGTAATTTTCCAGGTATGATAATGCCTGCCTTGGTTGCAGAAGGAGTAAAAATAATTATAGCAGCAGGGCTCGAAAAGCTGATTCCAGGAAAGATAGATGATGCTATTTGGGCTGCAGGAAGAAAAAGCATAGACATTTCTTTCGGCATGGCGGTGGGTCTTATACCTATAAAAGGCGAAATAATAGATGAAAGAAAAGCACTTGAGACACTAGCACAAATAAAAGCTACAGTCATTGGAATGGGGGGAATTCTAGGCGCAGAAGGAGCCACAACAATAATAGTCGAAGGAGCACCTGAAGAAGTAAAAAAAATACTACAAATAGTTAAAAATGTTAAAGGGGCTCAAGTGAGTGGTTCACCTCAAACCCTTGTAGAATGTCAAAGGGGAAGTTTGGAATGTGGGCAGCATTTGGCATGCATATACAAAAAGAATAAATGAATGGAACATACAATCACACTATTATTATAATTTATTTAAAAAAAATAACTTTGCTGTTGGAATTAATGAAATACATGCAGTATATAAGTTAGCAGGTTATGATAACCATGATTAGCAATAATATCTCTTTACACATAGCATATAAGGAGGGTGACAAGGTGAAATGCCGATTATCCAAGACAACAGAAAAGAAACTTAATGAATTGTTAAGAGATAACAATCTGGAGGAACTGGAAGACCAAGAAAGAATGATGATAGAATATCTTCAGGAATGGTATCCGGAATTTATGGAGACAGTATCAAAGAAAGAACTGCTTATAATGCTGGGGTCAAGGGGCTCAAAAAGTTCTCTCTGATATACGTTTATTGGCAAGTTCTACATATTCCGGGTTAATTTCATATCCAATATAATATCTGTTATTTCTTAAAGCAGCAAGGCATGTTGTTCCACTACCGCAAAACGGGTCTAATACAATATCGTTTTTGAACGAATAAAGTTGGATTAGACGATGGGGCAGTTCTTCGGGGAAAGGGGCAGGATGCCCTATTTTTTTTGCTGATACAGCCGGAAAAGTCCATACACTTTTAGTCCAGTCTAAAAATTGATCTCTTGTTATTGTATTTTGTTTATCTTTTTTCTCTCTAAAAAAAGATTCTTTTGAAAAAACCAGAATATATTCATGTATATCTCTTAAAACCGGGTTTGAAGCCGACATCCAACTGCCCCAAGCTGTTGATGGGCTGGCACTTGATGCCTTATCCCAAATTATCTCGCCTCTCATAAGGAACCCAATTTCCAGCATGTCTTCAATAATATATGAATGTAAAGGAATATAAGGTTTTCTTCCTAAATTAGCAATGTTGACACATGCCCTTCCTCCAGTAACTAACTTCTTATATGTCTCTCGGAATACTCTCTTTAGCAAAGATCTATATTCTTCTAAAGATAAATCATCATCATATTCTTTTTGGACGTTATAAGGTGGTGATGTAACCATTAAATGAACACTATAATCGGGAATTTCATTCATCATTTCGCTGGACTTACAGTATATTCTATTAACATTATCCTTTGGAATACTATTTTCTATAAATTGTATATTTTGTTTCTGCCTTTTTTGGTCAGCATATAGTTTACTATTATAAAATTTTGATGCATCATGATTAACTCTCCCAGGTGCTCCAAAAGAACTTGTCTTTGTACCATCCAACCTGAAACTTTTTATCAATAAAATCACTCCCAGTTTACAAAAGTCACCATAACTATGTTAGTTATATATTCTATAAGGGTATTGAAATAACCTTGTAATAATCATCGGTATAATATAATTTAATAATTAATTTTTATAGGTATATGTTGACAAAATAGAGGAATATTATATAATAATGTAGAATTTACCATATATCAATATTTTTTATCAATGATGAAATTGATTTTTACCACAGGTAAATTTATTTACCACAGGTTAACATAGTTGAGGATATTTTTACTATCGTTGATAATTAAACTTTTTACAGTTAGATAAATATAATATATAATTGGGAAATTTGGAACATATGAAAGGGGCAGAACGATGTTAAGATATGAGCAGATTAAGGACTTTGTATTGTCCGATGCTTTAGAAGCAGGTTTAGATGTCTACAATATGCGAAATTTTATAGAGACAGAGACATTAGATAGAACATTTAAAATATCATGTATCCCATTAGGTTTTAAACCCGGGAGCGGTATAACAGCAGAGATCAGCTTTAATTGGGACTGTATGTACACTTCAGAATCTATTTATGGATCTTCCTGTGACCTATATCATGATGACACAGTAAATTGTATCCACTCTGAATACACCCCCGAAGCCTTTATAGAACTAGAAGTTAAATATAATTTTCCGGTAAATAATGCAGCAGAAATACCTGATATCTATATTAAACTGAGAGACATTATTTATAAAGAGATTACACACAATAACTATCCGCAGATAAAGTTCGAAATATCTGTTCTTGCAGATGGAAGGCTTGTAGTTCATGATTCCTACGCATACATATTTTGGGAAATATCTTTTGACAGTTACAATATTGATTTTACTGATATATTTTTAGAGGTAAAAAATATTCTTATAGCCCTTCAAGAATCAAATGTTTTCAAAACAAAAAAATGGAAGTAATTGAATTCCAATAAATTTAAGGAGCTGGTTTCATGAAAGATCCTAGAATAAGAAAGCTTGCAGAGATACTTGTTTCCTATTCAATAGAATTAAAACCTGGAGAAAAGGTTCTTATTGAATTGTCAGGTAATGGGATACATTTGGCAGATGAAATCATAAAACAGATTTATAAAGTGGGAGGTATGCCATTTGTAAACGTTAAATCGCCCTGTTTGACAAGGGTTATGCTTATGGGGGCAAGTGAGGAAAGTGTAAAGGCTTTAGCCTCTTATGATTTAGTAAGGATGAAGGATATGAACGCATATATCGGGATTTCGGGAGGGGATAATGCAAATGAATTTTCCGATGTTCCGGCTGAAAAGTTGAAAATATATGCAGAACATTATAGTAAGCCCGTGCATAGTCAAATACGTGTAAAGAGAACCAAATGGTGCGTACTTAACTATCCGACACCTTCAATGGCACAAAAAGCTGAAATGAGTACAGAAGCCTTCGAAGACTTTTATTTTAATGTATGCACTCTAGATTACAAGAAAATGTCTAAAGCAATGGATCCTCTTGTAGAATTGATGGGGGAAACTGACAAGGTGCGGATTAAGGGACCGGGGACTGATTTGAGTTTTTCAATAAAAGGTATCCCCGCCATAAAATGTGATGGTAAATTTAATATACCTGATGGAGAAGTCTTTACAGCTCCGGTCAAAGATTCGGTTGAAGGTTATATTACATTCAATACACCTACTGTATATCAAGGAGATACCTTTAACAATATTTATCTTGAATTTAAGGATGGCAGAATAACAAAAGCTGTTTCAGATAAAACAGATAAATTAAATAATATCCTCGATACAGATGAAGGAGCTCGTTATATAGGTGAGTTTTCTTTAGGGGTTAATCCATATATAATGAGCCCTATGAAAGACATCCTCTTTGATGAAAAAATATCGGGGAGCTTTCATTTTACTCCAGGTCATTGTTATGAGGAAAGTGATAACGGTAATGAATCGGCAATCCATTGGGATATGGTATGTATACAAAGAGCTGACTATGGAGGAGGAGAAATATATTTTGATGATATCCTTGTGCGTAAGGATGGAATTTTTATATTAGAGCGATTGAAAGGACTGAATCCCCGAGAATTTTAGAGAACTTGAGAACGAATCGGCAGGGGAAACTCCCTGCCTGTTTTTTTGAAATTTAAGCATAGACGGGGCAGGTGTACAGGTGATGGAAGGCAAGAAGGATATTAACGATTTTATCTCTGTTTTACGTCTTATTAGCATATTGTTATTGATCTTAATTCTTTTAATATTATTAAAATCGTTTTTTTATGAAAATGCTATTTTAGAATTTAATTTTTTCTCTATAATTCTGCGAACTATAATTATGGGTGTAGGCTTTATTCTCTTATTCATAACATATAAATTAATATTTATAATCCAAAATACCGATATAAAAAAACTTCCTGATAATGCAGTGGATATAGTGATCTTTCTCATGTCCTTTTTTATAATAGCTTTTTTTAATTATCAAGTAGGGAATACTGAAAACCTATATAATATTCTATTTTTATTTTTTATAGCTGCTATAGCAATAAAATTCGGCATCAAATATGGTATGGCATCATTAATCATCTGTTCTGTAGCAGTTATATTCAGTAATATGCTGAACAGGGCACCTATAACTGTGGACTTTTGTATAGAGGCTGATTTATTAACTATAATTGTTCTTATTCTTTTTAGTTGGCTTATTGGTAAATTCATTACATTTCTGGATGAAGAAGTGGTACACAGAACCCGCCTGGAGACAATTACAGAACTTGCAGGTAAGGTTGCACAAGAAATAAGGAATCCATTAGTTCCAATTAAGGGATATATTCAATTAGAAAAAGGAAAAAACAATTCATCTATTGATAGTGAAGTGCTTGACCTTTTATTGTTTGAAGTAAATAAAATTGAGGATATTATAACTGAATTTTTAAAGCTGGGTGAAAATCAACCCCTTAAGCTTACAAAGATAGATTTATGCAGCTTTCTTGCCAAAACCAAAAAATCAATAGACCCTGTTGCAGTAATGGAAAATAAATATTTTGAAATCATTATGGACAAGTCTATCCCTCTAATAGAAGGAGATGAGCTTCTTTTAAGACATGCTTTTATGAGAATAACTAGAAGTGCTTTTGAGAATATTTGCCAGGGCGACGGATTAAAGATCGAGCTATCAAAAGAACCCGGTAATAAGATAATAACAATAAAATACATATTAAATTATATGGGAACATCAGATGGAATAAAAGAAGATACTGAATCTCAATTAAGAAACCTTTTAAAAAGGGATGATCTTGAGTTGGCAATGTCGGAAAGGATAATAGAAAAACATAAGGGGCAGATGGATAT
>DUOC01000009.1 GCA_012839065.1 Thermoanaerobacterales bacterium
AACCAATTTTACATCTTCAATCATCTGGCCCATATTCATCTCTACTGTAAGTAAACTTTCAACATTATCAATTATGTCATTAAATGGCTCAACAGGGAACGGCCACAATGTAATCGGTCTGATTAGCCCTGCTTTTATACCTTCAATTCTTGCATGTCTGACAGCTGTTTCAGAAATTCTTGCCATAGTTCCAAATGCTACAACAACTATTTCTGCATCTTCACAAAATATTGTTTCATATCTTACTTCATTTTGGGTTATTTGTTTATACTTTTCATGAAGCTTCTGGTTGTGTTTTTCTAATAATTCAGGATCCAAATATAATGAATTTATTAAGTTAGGACCTCTTCCTATCATACCGGTAGTAGCCCAATCTTTTGGCGGTAATTTTTCTAAAGATGGTTCTTTAAAGGATACAGGTTCCATCATTTGTCCTAATGCCCCATCACCAATAATCATTACTGGATTTCTATATTTATCAGCTAATTGAAAGGCGTCCATAACGAGGTCAGCAATTTCTTGGACTGAAGATGGTGCTAATACGATCATTTTATAATCCCCATGTCCTCCACCTTTAGTTGCTTGAAAATAATCCGATTGAGCCGGCTGGATATCTCCAAGTCCAGGTCCACCTCTAACTATATTAATAATAACACACGGAAGTTCAGAACCTGCCATATACGAAATTCCTTCCTGTTTCAAGCTTATCCCCGGACTGGAAGAAGAAGTTAATACCCTAACACCTGCACCTGCAGCTCCATATACCATATTTATTGCAGCAATTTCGCTTTCAGCTTGTAAAAAAACTCCGCCTTCGATTTTAGGTAACTTTTTGGCTAAATAAGCAGGTAGTTCACTTTGAGGTGTTATGGGATAACCAAAAAAAGTTTTACACCCTGATCTTATTGCTGCTTCACCTATAGCTTCATTTCCCCTCATCAAAACCTTTTCCAATTTAATCCCTCCTCGAAAATAATAATCTTTTAAACATTATTTCTTGGAGTTAATCATATTTAAAAACAGTAATAACTAAATCCGGACAAATTCTAGCACAACTCCCACATGAAGTGCACTTATCCTGTTCAATAACTGTTGCAGGATGAAATCCTTGAGAATTTATTAGAGATTTGTCAATTATAACTATTCCTCTTGGGCAAACCGTTGTGCACAGTTCACATCCTTTACACCTTTCTATATCAAATACAACTTTTTCCATTCGCATCACTCCCATCTAGTTTTTTAACCATACGGGAACCATAAAAAAACTAAGGGGCAAAATTGGTTCTAATAAACCATATTCTAAAGCTGCATTAATTAATTCTTTATTTAAGCAGTGAAATTTAAGTGGTATTCCTGTTTCACTTTCAATTTTTTTAATTATTTCCATACCCCTTATTAAATGTTCAATTGTAGTTTCATTACCTAGATTAGAATTATTTATTAAACCTGTAACACACATTCCTGATGATTTTTGGATTGATTCAATAATCTTTAAAATCCCTTCTTTATCTTCAGTAAAGGGGCGAAATACATTTATTACCATAATTAATTCATAACCATCAATATCTCGTTTGAAGCGTCTTAATACTTTAGCTCCAACATCGTCACCACCTACATCAATAATTATTTTCATATCTTTTTGTTGGAGAAGACCTAATATTTTTGGTGACAAAGCCGGTAAATCTGAACCCGCTGATAAAATGCTTGAAGATGCTACAATAATGCCTCTTGTCTCTAGAAATTGTTTTTCATCTCGTGACCTAAAATAAGGGTTAACAATATCTAAATCAATTAAAGCAGTCTTATATTGATTTTCAGCCAATCTTAGCGCATAATTTATAGAAACCTCTGTCTTCCCACTGCCAAAATACCCACAAAATATAATTGTATTTTTATTGAAGAACAAATTTGTTCATCCTTTCAAGTTAATCATATATATTTTGGCTGATTCTCTACCAGTAAGAATCCTCAAAGCATATTTATCATATTTGTGTTTACAATATAAGTTTCACTAGGGATGGGTTTAAAAGCCCACCCCTTCCTGTTGCTATATTTAACTTTAAAAATTGTTTAGCTCCCATCATGTTTGGTTAGTAATTATTTATATAAATTTACTTTTAATTTTCCCTATTTTTGCAATGCGCTCTTCAGCCATTTTATCAGCTGCCACATAGGTTGGAATATTTTGTGCTTTAGAAATCTCGATTACTTTTAATATTTTATCGTATATTGTTGCTACTTTATTAAGCACAATTTCTCTATCATATTCTCCGTAAATTTCCTCAGCAGCATTTATAACCCCACCCCCGTTTATAACATAATCCGGGGCATACAAGATTCCCTTATCTTTTAACAAATCGCCGTGTCTGGGTTCTTTTAATTGATTATTTGCAGATCCTGCTATAATTTTGCATTTGAATTTAGGTATTGTTTCATCGTTAATAATTGCCCCAAGGGCACAAGGCGAAAATATATCGCATTCCGTTTCGTATATTTTATTAGGCTCTACATATTCAGCATTAAAATTATCAATTGCTTTTTTCACATTGTCTTCATATATATCTGTTACTTTTAGTTTTGCACCTTCTTCATATAGATGTTTACATACATTGTAGCCAACATTACCTATTCCTTGCACTGCAACCACTTTTCCCGTGAGCGAATCACTTCCATAAATTTCCTTTGCACAGGCACGTATCCCGTTGTAAACTCCAAAAGCTGTAACCGGAGAAGGGTCACCACTTTTCCCCCTTAAACCTACAACATAATTTGTTTCTTGTTTAATGATTTCCATGTCTTCCACATTTACGCCAACATCTTCAGCTGTAATATATCTTCCACCCAGACTCTGTACATATCTTCCAAAAGCTCGGAAAAGTTCCTCACTTTTATCTTTTCGTGGGTTTCCAATAATTACAGCCTTTCCACCTCCTAAATTTAATCCCATAGCAGCGTTCTTATAAGTCATCCCTCTTGCCAATCTCATAGCATCAATTATTGCCTCTTCCTCTGTATCATATGTCCACATTCTTGTTCCACCTAAAGCAGGCCCTAATGTAGTATCATGGATAGCAATTATTGCGTTTAATCCCGATATTGGATCAAAACAAAAAGCAAGTTGTTCAAAATCATAATCTTCCATACATTTGTAAATCTCCATTATAAAACTCCTCTCTTTTTTAAGATTTTGCCATACATTATGGAATCTATTTTTTAATATTTTTGGCATAAATAACACTGCAGCAGCAATTCTCTAACTTTTTTATGAATAATCTATAAGGTTTTTGATGAAAAATTATATCACTCCTTTCTTTAATGTACTATGGGCATATGATAATTATTATGCTGAAATAGTAATATTTTGCTTATTGTTAATTTTATTGCAATATATACGCAAATGTTATGCCAAAAATAAAAAAAGCACAAAAAGCGCATTTGAAAAAAATGTGTCTATGAGAAAAATTGCATATGCGCAATTTCTTGCACTGCAATAATTTCAGACTAAAGTCTATATTTATCTAATTTATAATAAAGGCTTCTAGTTGCAATTCCTAATCTTTTTGCTGCTAGGGTTTTGTTGCCGTTTGTTTTTTCCAATACATACTGTATTAATTCTTTTTCTTTATCTTCAATAACTTCTTTAAGTGTTTTATTCTGGTATATATCTTCTTTTGTCTCTTTAGAGTTAAAGTAAATAATATGTTTATTATTTTGAAAAAGTTTATCATCTTCAAATATAGGCAAGTGATTTGCCATAATAATATTATCAGTAAATTTCATTTTAATCATTGCTCGACTAATTACATTTTCTAACTCTCTAACATTTCCGGGCCAATCAAATTTCATCAAAATTTTAAGTGCATCATCTGATATTTTTTCGACGGAACGACCATACTCTTGATTATATTTTTTAATTAAATGTTCTACTAATAAAGGTATGTCTTCTATTCGTTTCCTCAAAGGTGGTATAAAAAGAGGGACTACATTAAGTCTATAATACAAATCTTCCCGGAATTTCCCCTGTTTTACAGCTTTTTCTAAATCGAGATTTGTTGCAGCTATAATTCTAACATCAATTTCAACCGCCTTTGTGTCACCAACTCTTACTATTTCTTTTTCATGCAAAACACGTAAAAGCTTTGTCTGTAAATTATATTTTATTTCTCCAATCTCATCTAAAAAAATTGTGCCGCCATTCGCTTGTTCAAATAAGCCTTTCTTACCCCCTCTTTTTGCACCGGTAAAAGCCCCTTCTATATAGCCGAAAAGCTCACTTTCTAAAAGCGGTTCGGATAAAGCTGTACAATTTACTCTTACAAATTGATTATGTTTTCTTTTGCTTTGATTATGTATAGCATGTGCAAATATCTCTTTCCCTGTACCACTTTCCCCTCTTAGTAATACGGTTGCAGATGTATCTGCTATTCTTTTTGCCTGTTCAATAACTGACTTGATAGATTTACTCTGTCCTATTATATCATCAAAAGTATACTTTGCTTCTAAATGTCGTATAAGCTTTTTAGCTTTGTCAAGTTCTTCATTTAATTTTTTTATTTCTGAAACATCATGTATTACCCCTACACTGCCTTTCAGCTTTCCTTCCACCAAGATTGGGGCTACATTAACTACTACTTCTTTCTTATTTGGGCCAACTTTCATAGTTACTCCCCAAACAGGTTCCCCTGTTCTTAAAACTTGCATATGCATACTTTCTCCTTCTGCGATATCAACAGTTGCAGGTTTGCCTATAACATCCTTTTCGGTTAAACCTGTCAGACGAGTGTATTCAGGGTTTACAAGGATACCATTTCCATGTTCATCAACAACTGAAATCGCATCTTGAGTTGAATTTATTATTGCTTTAAACATGCTTTTTATCTCTCTCAAATTAGTCAATTCATCTGCTAATTCTTGTATTCTCGACAAATCCCTAAAAATCGCTACTGCACCAATTATCTTTTCTTTTTCCATAATTGGTAATCTGCTAGTTATTATAGTAGCCTCTCCAACTATTTGCTTTTGATCTATTTCAGATTTTTTAGTCTTTAAAATAATATGTAAACGTGTATTTGGTATTACTTCTGTAATCGGTTTGCCATAGCTTTCTTTTGCATTTATATTCAATATCTTTTCAGCATATTTGTTAATGATAGTTATTTCTGCTTTATTGTTTATAGCAATAATTCCGTTGTTAATTGAATCAAGAATTACTCCTATTTCATGCTTGCTAATGTTACTATACATAGTACACCCCCTCGCCTCTTTACTTTACTATGTTTAAACCCACATTTATTATAAACAATAGTTTTTTATTTATTTAAATTCTCTGATATTACATTATTTCCTCTTTTATCTTTTTTGTTTTTAATCTGGTAATAATTTTTCTGATATTTTGTTAATTCCATAATGTCCTTTACAGTTCCCTTCAATTGATAAAACAAGAGAGATTTGACCATATATTGATTCTATATTATCTATAGTAGTTACATTCATCTTTTTATATTCTTCTAATAAAGTTATATCATTTTCAATACAAATAACATTAATATTATTTGCTTTCAGGCTATCTATAAAAGGCAAACATATTTCTTTGACTTTTTCGCTATTTTCCGTTTGTGAGCTATCTCTAATAATGATTATATGATCCGGTTTCCCAGAAAAATAATCATCTAATGAAACCGATTCGACAACATTAGACGACAGATCTGTTTCGAATAATATCTTTCTACCTATTACTTCAGCCCCTGATGCTTCTATTTTTTTTATTATTTCATTACAAATAGTGGTTTCATTAATTTCTATAAATGCTATTTTTTTATTCATTAATCTATTTTCCAAAATTTGTTCTATATTTTTTTCTAGGAAATTCTCAATACTTTTAAGATGTGCATTTAAAGCAGAAATTTCTTGCTGATATAATTTGTTTTTTTCACGTAAATATGAAAATTCTAATTCCAATTTGTCTATCAGATTCTTTTGTTCTTGATTAAATACATCATTTTCATTTATGGTTATACCTATAAATATCCCTATGCCTAATGTTAAAAAAATAGCTATTATAGAAAAAATATAATATTTATCATTTATAAACAAACAAATAACCTCCAGTTAAAATCCTCTAATCAGTTTCAATTTCATAATTAATGCTTTTACAAAATATTTTATGTGTGAAGAAGAAGTTCCTATAATAAATAATGGTAAAAGTGATGAGAACATTATTGCAATTATATACCTCATTTTGAAGTTAGTACTATATAATTTACTTACTCCTTTTGCGTCTACAAGAATCGATCCCACTTTTAATCTTACTAGAAATGTGCTAGACATCCCGTTTCTACCTTTTTCTAAAAAATCTATCATATTAGAATGAGTACCTACGGCAACAATCAAATCCGCACCCTTTTCAAAGGCGAGCAGCATTGCGATATCTTCGCTAGTCCCCGGAGCAGCGAAAATTTTATAATTTAATCCAAGTTTTTTCACACGTTCAAGCCCGGGAGCTGTACCATCCGGGTATGCATGGACAATAATTTCAGCACCTGATTTTAAGCATTTATCGCTTATACTGTCCATATCTCCAATTATAATATTTGGTTTAAGACCAAACTCCATTATTGCATCGCCACCACCATCTACCCCAATTAAAATAGGTTTTTTTTCTTGTATATAAGACTTTATTGTATATAAGTCTTTTTTATAATCCCTGCCTCTCACAACAATTAAAGCATGTTTATTTTTGAATGATATATTTGTTTCAGGGATGTTTAAATCCCATAAAAAAGTGTACTTCTCCTTCTTTATATATTCTACTGTATTTTCAATAAACTTTTCCATTTCTATATTCATATTCCTCTTTGCATCTTCATACCTTGATTTATATAATTTAAAATCTAACATATTACCTTCACTAATAACTTTTTTATTTGATAATATTATTCTCTTATTTTTAATGTAAACTACATCACCATCTTTTAGTTTATTAAATATATCTTTATCATTGGTTTCTATAAGAAAAACACCTGCTTTTAAAAGAATATATGGACCTAATGTTGGGTATTTGCCCGAAATAAACTTTTTTGTATTTATCACAGCCTTAACTTTTTTTGCTAATAAGGATTCTGCAGCAACTTCATCAAGATCTTGATGATCAATAATTCCTATATCACCAGGCTTTAATCTGTTGATTAATTTTTTCGTTTTTTTATCTAACTTTACTTTTCCGCTGATCAAATTCATAGATTATTACCCCGCTATTAATTTATATCTCTATTTATTATTCTTCAGTCTTAATAATTTTATAAAATAGTTAAAATTATAATACTTGTCCATATGCTTGAATCGTTTTTTTAGATAGATTTTTTGAAGTGCAATATAGAAGGAAGTGATCTATTTGAAATTCAAAATTTGTCAAAAACAAAAAACACCTCCTTTCATTGAAATTGGTCAAAATCAATCAATTTTAACCATCCAATAAACTAGAGATGTTTATAACATTAATTTTCTTAAGTTTATAAGTTTACACCAGTATACTTTTAAAGAGTTTATAGGCTTTGTATTCTCTGTAACTTTGATATAATTGCTTCAACTTACTTTTAGTTCCATCCTTAATTTATCTGCGATCAAGGCTATAAATTCTGAATTTGTAGGTTTCCCTTTCTGAGAGTGAATTGTGTAACCAAATAGTTCATTTATTGTTTCAACACAACCTCTATTCCAGGCAATTTCTATTGCATGTCTAATTGCTCTTTCAACTCTGCTTGGTGTAGTATTGTATTTACGAGCTATATTTGGATATAGTTCTTTTGTAACTGCACCTAATAAATCCATATTATTAACAACTAACCCTATAGCCTCCCTTAAGTAAAAATATCCCTTTACATGAGCAGGAACTCCAATCTCATGTATTATATTAGTTATCATTACCTCAAGTGATTGATGGTTTTTGGATATCATATTATTCGTAGCTATACTAGTTCTATTATTTAGTACTAAATTATCTTTTTTGTTACATAGCTCTCTAATTCTATCAACTAATAGATTCATATCAAACGGTTTAACCATATAATAATCTGCTCCTAAACTTACTGCCCTTTGAGTTATATTATCTTGTCCTACAGCAGATAAAACAATTACCTTTGGAAATCCTTTATTCTTTTTTAATTGTTCTAATACACCCAAACCATCAACGTGAGGCATTATTATGTCAAGCACAATTAAATCTACTGAATGTTCATTTGCCAAATTTAATACAGCTTGACCATCTAAAGCTTTAGCGACTATTTCAATATCTTCTTGTTGATTTAAAAATTCTTCTAATATATCACAGAAATCCTCATTATCATCCGCTATTATTACCTTTATTTTATCTTTCATAATGAATCCCCCCATTTTATTTAATTATTCATACTATTCGACATTGTCTTTACAATATCCTCCTATTATTCCATATTTTATTATTTTTTTAAAAGCAGGTAATAGCTTTTTCGCAATTTTTATCTATTTCTGTAATTGGATTCAACATCCATTCTGCAAAAATTCCATATCCTTTTGCTGGAGAATTAACAAAAACATGTGTTACAGCACCTATTAGCTTTCCCTTTTGGATAATTGGACTTCCACTCATACCCTGAATTATACCGCCGGTTTGATCTAATAATCTTGGATCTGTTACTTTTATTATCATTCCCTTTCCATCGGGTTTGTTTTGGTTAAATATTTTAATAATTTCTATCCTAAATTTCTCTATTTTATCATCCTGAATTACGGTTAATATCTCAGCTGGGCCTTCTTGTATTTCTTCAATCATTGCGATGGGTATTGTATCATAAAAAGGATTCATTAATTTTTGATTTAGTTTCCCATAAATTCCAAATGTTGTGTTAGTCATAATCTTTCCTATTATATCTGATTCTTGAATAAAAACTCCTTTTTTTTCACCTGGGCGATTTTTTTCGCCTTTTTCTATAGATGTAACTTTTGCTTTAATTATTTCTCCATCACTTATTTCAATAGGTTTACCAGTATCAATATCTGTTATTATATGTCCTAATGCTGCAAAAAACATATTATTAGGGTCATAAAAAGTAAGAGTACCTACCCCAGCAGCTACATCTCTAACCCATAAGCCTAATTGATATAATTTATCATGATTGTTAAAAATTGGTTCGACAGAGAGCGTTAATATCTTTGAATCTCTATTTAACTTTATTTCAATATTAGAACCTTTTGCTTTATTGACAAGTTCTGTCATATGATCGACATCTAGTATCTTTTCATTATTGATTTCCATTAAAACATCCCCAATAAGAATACCAGCTTTTTTCCCTGGGCTATATCTTCTATTATTACAGTCTGTTATATTTGAGTAACCTACTACTATAAGACCATTGGATCTTAGCTTTACACCTATAGAGTGACCACCCGGCACTACATTTTTTTCAGGTACCACATCTACTTTTATCTTTTTAATAGGTAAAAATCCTATGTTAAATTCCAGGTTTGTTGTGCCTTGATCTAAAAATTTTAATGAAATTGGTTTTGATAAATCTACTATGAAATTATCTTGGTTTAATGTACTACCATTAATAAGGAAACCAAAATTATCAGATTTGACTTTTGCATTAATGGGGAAATTGAACTCTAAAACTTTTTCATCTCCTTGAATTACTGTAAATTCATCGGGTAAATTGGAAATTTTATCATAATAAAAAAGGAATGCAAAAATTATTAAGATAAAAACTAATAATAGATGCATTTTTGTCTTTTTACGCAAAGGAATTCCACCTTCCTTTTGTTTGATTAGATTCAATTTTTAGTCTAACATTTAAAATAACCTATTTATTTTATTTTATACTGTAAAGGAAAGCAGAAAAAAGCCGGTATCATTTGACCCGGCTATTTATTGCGATTTTTTATTTTTTTATTTAATGTTTTAGCATTTTCTATCATCTGTTTTGCATGATCAAGCGTTATATCTGTAATATTTGAACCTTCTAGCATTCTGGCTAGTTCAGTTATCCTTTGGCTTTCTTCTAGTCTTTTTATTTTGGTGTTTGTAAATTTATCTGTAGTAATTTTTTCTATATAGAAATGATTATCAGCCATACAAGCTATTTGAGGAAGGTGAGTTATACAAATTGTTTGATGACTTTTTGAAATATATAATAATTTTTCTGCTACTATTTGAGCAGTCGCTCCACTTATGCCTGAATCAATTTCATCAAAAATTAGAGTTGGGATACTGTCTACCCTGGCTAATATTGATTTAAGCGCTAACATTATCCTAGACATTTCACCACCAGATATTATTTTTGATAGTGGCTTTAGTGGTTCCCCTGGATTTGTTGATATTAAAAATTCTACTATATCGATTCCTTTATTCGTTACTGAAATATATTGTTCACCTATTTTTATACCAGCTTTATTATCTTCTTGATGTTCAAAGGCAATACTGAATCTGGTTTTACCCATCCCTAATTCATATAATTCTTTAGTAATTTCTCTTTCAAGGATCTTAGCATTTGTTTTTCTTTTTTCGGATAAACTTAACGATAAATCTACTAACTCCTTTTCTGTTTTGTTCTTTTGATTTATCAATTTATCAATGTTTTCTTTTATATTTACAAGTTCATCTATTTCTTTTTTAGCTTTTTTATAATAATCCAGTATTTCTTCTGTGCTGCTATACCCATATTTCCTTTTTAATTGATTTAGATAATTTAATCTCGTTTCAATTTCATTTAAACGATCCTGATTAAATACTATAGTATCTCGATATGTTCGTAAATCTGCCGAAATATCTTCAATTTTGAAAAAAATATCTTTTAATGTGTTTAAAATTTTATCTTGTTTTTGATCTATACTATTTATATTTTCTATTTGTTCTATAGTTTCTGATAATGTGTCATATACTGCTTGTCTATCATCATCACCTTGGTATAATAACTGATATGCTGTTGATGCACTTAAAAACAATCTTTCAGAATTTGATAAGATTTTTTTCTCTTGATTAAGTTCTTCTTCTTCTCCAGGTTTAAGGTTTGCTCTCTCTAATTCGGCTGTTTGAAATTTGAGGAACTCAAGTTTTTGCTCTCTTTCTTGTTCTTTTTCTTTTAATTCTATAAATTTGTTATGTAAATCTTTATATTGCCTATATGTATATGATAATTTTTGCCTAATTGCTAATAATTCATTACCGCCAAACATATCTAATAGATCAATATGTTTATCAGGGTTTAATAGTGATTGATGTTCATGTTGACCATGTATGTCGATAAGGAGTTGTCCAATTTGTCTTATAAGCCCTAGATTAACCGGTTTTGAGTTTATACGACAAATATTTTTCCCTGTATCCGAAATTTCTCTAGATATAATAATAACATCATCCTCATACTCGATATCATAATCGTTAAGTATCTTTTTAACATTTGTATCATTTATGTAGAAGATACCGTATATTTCGGCTTTTTCTCTACCAGTTTTTATATACTCAACAGAAGCACGAGCTCCTAAAAGAAGACTAATCGCATCAATTATTATAGATTTTCCAGCACCTGTTTCACCAGTTATAATATTAAGCCCCTCAGTAAATTCCATTTTAATATTGTCAATTATAGTAAAATCCTTAACATACAATTCAAGGAGCAAAACAACCCCTCCCCAATTTACTTCATCAAACTCTTAAATCTTTCTAACAGATCTTTAACCCCAGATTTAGATCTCACAATAACCAAAATGGTATCATCACCAGCTATAGTTCCCACTATCTCTTTCCACTGAAGAGCATCTATAGCTGCTGCAGCCGCATTAGCAGCGCCTGTTAGAGTTTTAATTACTATCAAGTTATCACTGTGATCAAAACCCACAATAGATTCTTTGAACATTCTTACAAGCCTTTCAGATATATTATTAGTTTTTGTATCAGGTAGAGCATATCTGTATTTGTTGTTTTCTGTTAACACCTTAATTAATCTTAATTCTTTAATATCCCGTGAAATAGTAGCTTGAGTTACATTGAAACCTTGTTCCTTTAGTTCTTCAGCTAATTCATCTTGTGTTTCAATAGGTTTTTTCGTTATAATTTCTAATATTTTAACATGCCTATCGGCTTTCACCTATCGGATCCCTCCTATGTCCTTTCTTTTAGTTTTTTCCTTAAGATTTCGTAAAAATTACGTTTTTTTAATCTTATTAATTTTGTATTAAAATCAGCCTTCCCTATATTTACCTCATCTTCAGGCTTCAGTCTAAAGCCTTGCTGTCCGTCTACAGTAAGCATGATATCTTTATGGTCAGCAATTATTTTAACTTTAACTTTGTCGGAATCCGATATGACAAGACTTCGCGTATATAAAGAGTGTGGGCATATAGGTGTAATTAAAAGAAGATTTAAGTTAGGGTTTACTATTGGACCTCCTGCTGCAAGTGAATATGCAGTTGAACCGGTAGGCGTAGATATGATTAGTCCATCTGCCGGATAAGTTTCAACATATTCATCATTAACATAAGTCTCTAGCATAATCAGTCTTGCAAATGAGCCTTTAGTTATAACTATATCATTTAGCGCATAGAAGTTTTTGTCTTTTAAATCCGGGTTTTCAAACCAAGCTTTTAACATCATCCTATCTTCAATAAAATAATTATTATTTATTACTTCATTGAAGCCCTTGAACAATTCCGGTATTTCCAGTTCAGTTAAAAAACCAAGATGCCCGAAATTCACACCAAGTATTGGTATTTCTTTGTAAGATACTTCTCTTGCAACTCTAAGCAATGTACCATCCCCGCCTAAGGAAATCACTAAATCGAGTTTATCTAGTGACTCCTCTAGTGGTATGTTAACTGGTATGTTTAAATGTTGATATGCTTCTTCAGGAATATAAACATGTATACCTTTACTTTTAAGCCATTTTATTGCATCTTTAGTTATGTATTCAACATTTTGCTTCTTTAAGTTCGGATAAATACCAATATGCTTCATATTTTCATCCCCTTAAACTGGTACTTATATTTTGACGTGCAATAATATAGAGTTTCTATATATCCCATAATATATATTCAACATTTAAATATATTAATCCTTTTAAATAAAAACAGTATGCAAAAAGCATACCTCTTATTTTTTTATTAAATTTTCATGTGCTATTTTTATAGTTTCTTTAATTATTTTGTCTTTATTTATTCCTGTAAAATTAGTGTTTGATTTTATAAGATGAATCAAATATTCTATATTCCCTTTAGGGCCTATAATCGGAGAATAAGTTATGTCATTAAAACTTATATCGTTTTCTTCGCAGAATTGAATGATAGAATTAACTACTTCGTAATGAGTATTGGGCGATTTGACAACTCCTTTTTTACCCACTTTTTGCCTTTCGGTTTCAAATTGTGGCTTTATAAGTGCTATAATTTCACCTTGTTCTATAAGGAGTTTTATTACTGCAGGTATTACTTTTTTGAGTGAAATAAATGAAACATCTATTGTAGCTATATCACATTTTTCACCTATATCATCTAAGTTTATATATCTAATATTTTTTCTTTCAATTGCTACAACTCTGGGGTCATTTCTTAGTTTCCAATCTAACTGTCCATATCCTACATCAATAGCATATACCTTTTTTGCCCCAAAATTTAACAAACAATGTGTAAATCCGCCTGTAGAAGCTCCTACATCAATTATGACTTTATTTTTAACATTTATATTAAAAACATTTAGTGCTTTTTCTAACTTTAAACCACCTCTGCTTACGTACGGACAAGAATCGCCTTTTATTTCTATAGCACTTTCAATGTCAACTTCAGTTCCGGGTTTGTCAACTAGTTTTTTATCTACTAATATCAAGCCAGACATTATTGCTCTTTTAGCTTTTTCTCTACTTTCATATAATCCCCTTGTTACAAGGAGACAATCAAGCCTTTGCTTCTTTGAATTCAAAGCTTTCACCCCGTAATAATCTTAAAACACTTTCAACAATTTTTTCGGGTGTTATACCCACTATTTTTAAAAGCTGTTCCCGTGGCCCATGCTTTATGAAAGCATCCGGAATCCCTAGCCTAACCAATTTTATATCATAAAGTTTTTCCTGTTCAAAAAATTCCAGCACGGCAGATCCAAAACCGCCCTGCAGTGCATTTTCCTCCACAGTTACAAAATAATTCGAATTTTTATATATTTCCTTTAAAAGCTTACTGTCCAGCGGCTTCAAAAATCTCAAATTAGCAACACACGCATTTATACCATAATTCATTTTCAAAATATCAGATGCCACAAGCGAGGGATAAACTGTAGAACCAATAGATAATATATTAACATCTTCACCTTTTCTTAAAATTTCGCCTTTTCCTATTTCGATTTGTACCCATTCTTTTTTATTAATATCATTGATTCCAATCCCAGTGCCTCGAGGATACCTAATTGCTACGGGGTTTGATATATTGATCGCAGTTTTAAGTGCACTGCTTAGCTCATTCTCATCTTTGGGAGCCATTAAAACGATATTTGGGATATGTCTAAGATAAGACATATCAAAAACACCATGGTGAGTTTCTCCATCTTCTCCTACTATTCCAGCCCTGTCTATAGCAAAAATAACATGTAAGTCTTGAAGACATACATCATGGAGAATCTGGTCATATGCTCTCTGCAAAAAAGTAGAATAAATTGCTACCACTGGTATAAATCCTTCGGCTGCCATAGCTGCTGCCATCGTAACTGCATTTTGCTCAGCTATACCAACATCGAAAAATCTATCGGGAAATTTTTGTGAAAATTTTTTTAGCCCTGTACCATCAGACATTGCAGCTGTAACAGCAATAATTTTTTCGTTTTCTGCACCTAAAGCACATAAGGTTTCCCCAAAAACTTCGGAATACGAAAGAAACTTTGTTTTATTTAAGGATCTACCTGTTTTTTTATTAAACGGTCCTACTCCATGATAATAATCGGGATTCCTTTCAGCGTATGGATAACCTTTGCCTTTCTTAGTTATAACATGAATTAGTTTAGGCCCACTGCTTTTTTTAGCCATTTCTAATGTAGAAATCATCTGACTTATATTATGACCATCTATAGGTCCAAAATACTTAAAGCCTAGTTCTTCAAATAGTATCCCCGGAACGAGCAAATACTTCAAACCATCTTTTGCTCTTTCGGCAGTTTTAGCCAGTTTTTTGCCTATTGCAGGTATATTTTTTAAAATGGTTTCTATATCAGTTTTTAGTTTCGAATAGGTTGGATCAATCCTTAGACGCGTTAAATACGATGATAAAGCCCCTATATTATGGGAAATTGACATTTCATTATCATTTAATATCACAATTAAATTGCTTTTAATATGACCTGCATAATTTAATGCTTCAAAAGACATGCCACCTGTTAATGCTCCATCTCCAATTACAGCTATTACTTCATTTTTTTCGCCTTTTAGATCTCTTGCTTGTGCAAAACCCACAGCTGCTGATATTGAAGTACTGCTATGACCCGTGTTAAACACATCATGTACACTTTCTGTACGCTTTGGAAAGCCGCTAATTCCATCATACTTACGAAGCGTTCTAAATTGTTTGAACCTACCAGTTATTAATTTATGGACATAAGACTGATGCCCAACATCCCATATTATTTTATCTTCTGGGCTTGAGAATACCTTATGCAATGCAATTGTTAATTCAACTACCCCTAAATTTGAAGCCAAATGCCCCCCGTTAGCCGAAACTGTATCTATTATATACTGACGAATTTCTTGAGATAAAATTTCAAGCTCTGTATAACTTAATCTTTTTATATCTTCAGGGCTATTAACACATTTTATTAAATTATATTCTATACTCATTTATTTACGCGCCTTTCCGTTGTTTTGCAGTAGGTTTAATCCCAATTTTTCCTTTAAAAAATATATTAAAATACCGACTTTTAATACAATTTGCTTTGATTTTGATATCGCAAAAGTCTTGCCAATAGCCTTTCCACCAACCATTATAGTTGCTATAATACTCGTCATCAATATAGTAAAGATATAATCATTATTTTTAATGTCATAGAACCTTAATATTCTATATACTAATGTTGCTCCGGCAGCACCGCTTAAAGTTCCTGCTATATCTCCAATCACATCATTACAAAAATTTGATACAATATCTGCATTTCTAATTAAAATGACTGCTTCTTTTGATCCTTTTTGTTTATTTGCAGACATAGCATGGAAAGGAGGTTCATCTGCCGCGGTTACAGCTACTCCTATAATATCAAACAAAATACCAATAAAAATAATTATTATTAAAATTAAAAAAGCAAATACAACATTTATATTTTTTATCAAATTCTCTGAAATAAAACTCACAATTAACGTAATGCAAAAAGTCCAAATAAACGCCTTCTTAATCCAGGCCTTTTTATCGTTTTTGCTTTTTACTCTTGATCGTGCCAAAAAAAAACCTCCAGAAGATCAATTGCAAGGGGATAGATGGTAACATACAAGGTTAATCTTGCGGCTTAAGGTCTAGCAGGATTTCCCAAGCAGTCACCTGTTTGTTACCAAACAGGCGGTTTCCCTTTATGTCTGCCTCTGCAAAGTTGCCAAAATGCAGAGCTAGATCACCACTTAGACCACACTGTAATCCCTTATATGTCTCCACAAAGAGCAGTCTAGGAGCTTTCCTCAACAGTATGATTATTTCCCTAGCCTCTTTTGCAACCAGATTTTCAAAAGGCATAGACTCACTATTCAATGGCCGTTGAATAGAAAAGTTTTAAAACCTCTATCCCATCCTGATCACTCAAGGCAGGCTACGCTACACCCAGCACAGCGTCTATACCGGAATGTAGGTTTACTCATGCAGACAAATCCTTTTGTTGCATAAGTCTCCATGAAAGTGGGGTCAACGCCTACATGCCTTTGCAGATCGCCCCATCTTCCTTAACTCCCAGCACTGACCCCCGACTGGGCGTCGGCAGCCAACACCAGAAGCTTCATCGATGTGCCCTATGACGGATTTTTAGCCCCGCCTTCAGGAAATAAAATACTGACTAGAATACTGCACCATCTATCCACAATTTTTCATTATTATAGCTTATTATAGCATATTCTTAACTTTATTCAAGTCATATGATAATATTAGCAATTAAAATGCCCCATAAGCCTCCAACTAAGACTTCTATAGGGGTGTGACCGATCAGTTCTTTAAGTTTATCTTCTTTAATTATTCTTTTTTGCTGAAACAATTCACTAATAATTATATTAATTATTTCAGCGTGTCTCCCTGCAGACCTTCTGACACCTGCTGCGTCATACATTACAATTAAAGCTAATACAACAGCCAATGCAGTAATTGGTGAATGCCAGCCCTCGATTTTACCTATAGCAGTTGCAATAGATGTTACCATCGCTGAGTGAGAACTTGGCATACCTCCAGCAGTTATTAACATTTTTATATCAAATCTTTTTGTTAGCAGTATCATAACCAATATTTTCATTATCTGTGCTGTAAGCCAAGCAAAAAGTGCTGTAACTAATATTGGATTTTTAAGAAGCATAATTAATTCGCGCAATATTTTCATTCCTTATTTTAGAATTCACGAGTAAGTAAATAATCTGGCAGCAAGTTAAAAAACGTTCCTTTTTCTCCAAAACTGCCTGCAATTTCTTTTGCTTCATCTGCAAGTTTATGTGCAATACTATAAGTTTTATCAATACCACATAATCTCGGATATGTAGCTTTTTTGTTTTTTATATCACTGCCAACAGGCTTGCCAATTTTTTTAATGTCACCCTCCAAGTCTAATAAATCATCAGTTATTTGAAATAACAGCCCTAACTTTTCTGCGTATTTTGTAAGCATATTTAATTGTTCCTCTGACGCATCAAAATATATTGCCCCTGCTCTTATTGAGGCATTTATTAATGCAGCTGTTTTGTTTATATGTATGTATTCTAATGTGCTAATATTTATTTGTTTCCCTTCAGATTCTAAATCAACTACCTGTCCCCCAATCATGCCTTTTGTACCACAAGACCTGGCAAGTTCATTTATTATTTGAAGTATTTTATGGGAATTTACTTTATTTTGTTCATTAGAAATAATTTCAAATGCCATTGTCAGCAAAGCATCACCTGCAAGAATAGCAA
The DNA here is from genome assembly GCA_012839065.1 of Thermoanaerobacterales bacterium. GTDB lineage: Bacteria > Bacillota > Thermosediminibacteria > Koleobacterales > Koleobacteraceae > DUOC01. The sequence goes on from DUOC01000009.1 coordinate 18,126, forward strand.
TTTCTTCTCCAAAAACCTTATGGTTTGTTAGTTTCCCTCTCCTATAATTATCATTGTCCAAAGCCGGTAAGTCATCATGTATTAGAGAGTAGGTATGTATTAGTTCTACTCCACAAGCTATTGGTATTACATCCTGAAAAGAGCCTCCTACAGTTTCTGCGCTTGCCATTACCAAAATAGGACGTATTCTTTTACCTCCCGAAAAAATACTATACCTTATCGATTTATGTATTATGTTTGGATATTCACTATCATATGGAAGCAATTTATCTAACGACTCATCAATAATAGCTTTTCTTTCTGATAAATATTGACGCAAATTCATGTTAAAATTATTCCTCCTCGATGTACTCAAATTCTTCCAATAAAAATTCCCCTTTATCTTTTTCAATTAATAAACTGATTTTACCTTCAATTTCATTTATTTTGTTTGTACAGAATTGTGCAAGCTTTACACCTTTTTCGAATTTCTTTAAGGCTTCTTCCATTGGCAAATCACCCTTTTCAAGTAATTCTACTATTTGTTCGAGTTGTTGTAAAGCTGATTCAAAAGTAATATCTTCTTTATCCATGGTTATTCATCTCCTTTAATCACTAGAATTTTACTATCAACCTGCCCGTTTGTAAGGAGTGTTTCAATTATATCCCCTTCCTTTAATCCAGAAATTTCTTTAACTATTTTTTTGTCTTTATGACTTCTTGTTATACTATATCCTCTATCTAAAACTTTTAAAGGGCTTAAAGCATCTAGTTTACCGATAATATTAATAAATTTATTTTTCTTAATTTCCATTAGCCTTTTGAAATCTTTGTGAAGATCCCTTGTTATGTGATCCACTTCTTGCTGTTTTTGAAGTAGATTATCTTGCATTTCCGAAAATATTCTGCTTTCTAGAAATGATAATTTGTTTTTATTTAATGTTATTTTTTTTGAAACCTGCAATTTTAATCTCTGTTTTAGGATCTCGATTTTGTGTTCAATTTCTTTTTTTACCGGTACAGTCAGTTCGCCTGCAGCCGACGGAGTAGGCGCTCGTAAGTCCGCAACAAAATCTGCGATTGTAAAGTCCCTATCGTGTCCAACTGCTGAAACAATCGGGATTTTTGAATTATATATGCTTCTGGCAACTATTTCTTCATTGAACGCCCAAAGTTCCTCTATTGAGCCTCCACCCCTTGTTATTACTATTACATCAATTTCACCGAACCTGTTTAATAAATCTATTGCATTAGATATTTGTTCCGCTGCAAGACTGCCCTGCACCAGCACAGGTACCAAAGTTATACTTATATTTGGGAAACGTCTTTTTACAACAGTCAAAAAATCTTTAACAGCAGCACCTTTCGCTGAGGTAATTAAACCTATACTTCTTGGAAGTAGCGGTATTTTCTTTTTGTGTTCTGCATTAAATAAGCCTTCCAATTCCAATTTGTTTTTGAGTTGTTCAAAAGCAAGATGTAGTGACCCTATACCATCAGGTTGTATATCATTAACATATAATTGATATACTCCATCCCTTTCGTATACTGATATATATCCATTTGCTATAACCTTCATGCCATTTGCCATTTCAAAATTTAGTAACCGATTTTTACTGCTGAACATCACACAACTTAACCTGCTGTTTTTATCTTTTAGTGTAAAGTACATATGCCCTGACGTATGTTTAATATAATTTGATACTTCGCCCTTTACATAAATATTATACAATATTGGATCAGAGACGAATACTTGTTTAATATATTTTGTTACTTCGCTTACTGTTAAAGTAGTCATTTATACTGCCCCTTTCTTAAGGATTCTCTGTTGTAAAGAGCTCTTTTATTTTTTCGATATCCGTCAAAACTTTACCTAATATACCATTAACAAATTTACCTGATTCTTTACTGCTGTATTTTTTAGTAATTTCAACAGCTTCGTTTATTGTTACCTCATAAGGGATATCCTCTCTAAAGATAATCTCAAATATTGAAAATCTTAAAATATTTTTATCAACATTAGCTAACCGATCAAGTTTCCAATCTATACTGTATTCATCAATAATTGAATCTATTTTTTCTAGATTTTCTATGGTACCTTCCACAATTTCTTTAATATAAATTATATTTCTATCTTTTACTAGATTTATATTTACATTAATTCGGGAAAAAAAATCATTTAAAACTTCTTCTGCATCCCCACCGCCTACATCTATCGCAAACAATATTTTAAGCACATTTTCTCTTGCTTGCTTTCGGTTCATTATATATTAGTCCTCCTTATGCGTTAAATAATGTGTTATCAAGTGCTAGGTGGTAATATTCTATCAAGTAATTTTCTAATATCCTCTTTATTATCTACTTTCTTCCCAAGAATATATCCAATACATACACATAATACTATAAAAAAAGCTTTAAAAAAACCTAAAAAAATTATAAGAAGACTTATTAAAAGCCCTAAACATGCACCTGTTATCTTCCCTTTATGTTCTTTTAATACATCTAATATTTCGTTCCACATTTCTAACACCTCACAAAAATGACGTAACAAACTGCCTACAAGTTGCTTGTAATAATATTTTCAATTATAACCTCAGCTTCTTTTATTTTAATACCTGTTATACGCTCAATATTTTCTTTAACATATTTTCGTATATCATCTGCAGTTTCAGGTACGTTTCTATCAGATGTAGCTACTATTTTTATAACTAAGTTTATATTGTTTTTATGTGAATTGATAGAAACTTTTACATCTTTTACCCCTAATATATCTTTTACAGTGCTGACTACAATATTTTCTATCGCTGTATCAGAAATCCTTATTTCTCCCATATCATTAACAGAAATTAATTTTTTATAAGACTTATTCCTTTTTATAGATGATAGCAAGAATTTTATACTTATAATTAAGAAAATCAGGCCAGCTACGCCGGTTTCCCATCTTCCATAAATGTTTCGTATGTATGTCAAGCAGTAATTCAATGATATTACCTTAAAAGATACTAATAGCATTACTACAGCAAGTATGACAAAACATAAAGAATATATTGTTAAAATTATCCTATCCAATAATTTCATTTCAAAACTCCTCCCCCTTTAAAATTCAAAATAACCCCCAAATAGGGGGCTATTTTTTAATGCTTATAATTGCTATCTCGATTTAATTTCTTCTTTGTTGGGCTCATGTTGAAAATTTACTCCTTGAACATGAATATTTACTTCTACCACTTCAAGCCCTGTCATATTTTCTATTGCCTGTTTAACGTTTTCTTGGATATTCCATGCTACTTCAGGTATTCTTTCACCATATTCTACAATCACATAAAGATCAACAGATGTCTCCTTTTCACCTACTTCAACCTTAACACCTTTTGATAGATTCTTTCTACCCAGCATCTCTACAATCCCGCCGGTTACTCCCCCACTCATACCTGCTACCCCTTTAACTTCGGTAGCTGCTATACCGGCTATTATGCTTACTACTTCATCAGCTATTTTAATAGTACCTTTATTATCATGATTATTAGATAACTCCATTCATACCACCTCCAAATTTTCTCTCTGATTTTTAATTATACCAGATGAAGGTTTTTATTACAATTAGATTAAACCTATATTATATATTAATTATGCTCAGTAATCGTAATTTTATCTAGCGATAAATTTGTACTCTTTGAAACAATATCACATATTTGTGCAACTTGTTTATCATCTAAACTTTTTGTTTTAACTATCACAGAAGCGAAATCATCCGATAAAACAATTATTGAATCATCATATCCTTTTCCTTTTATCATATTCTCAATGATTAATTCTTTTTCTATACTGCGGATAATCTTTTGTAAGTTTTTCTGTGCTTCGTAACGCATATCTTTATCAGAGTTTGGATCGTGTATTATTTCCTTTAAGATCTCCATCTCTTTGCTCCTTAACCTGTCCCGTTTTAGTTTATATTCGATAAAAAAATCGTAACTTTTTTCATTTGTATAATTTTGATCATTTTCTAAAACTAAATTTAGTTGATCTAAAATCTCTTTTTCCTGAAGGGTTATATCTTGAAATGTTGTCTGATCTTGATTCAAATAAAAGTAAACAGTTACGGCTAAAATACCTATCAAAACAAATATTATAACGGTACGTTTTCTAATAACCATTATTCCACCCCTCTTTATTTCATAGGTAAAACTTTTATTTTATAAGCAGGAATATTCAAAACAGTTTCAGCAGCATTTGTAAGCATCTCCTTAACAATTGAATTATCTGCTCCTTCTGCTATAATAATAACTCCTTCAATCTGAGGGCTAATTTTCCTTATAACCACAGGTTTTTCATGGCCACTTTGCTCCCTAATTACAACTACCTGTTTGCTTGTGATAAGTTCTGTAACATACCTAATACCGCCTTGTGTATCTTCTTCTTCCGTAGTTTTTTTTGTCTCTTGTATATTATAAGCAGGCTCGATTTCTTCTGTCGATTTAAGCGTTAACATTACTTCTACTTTTCCTGCACCATTGATATGGTTTAAAATTTCTTTCAATTGTCGTTCAATTATAGCTTTTGTTTCTTCTTTATAAATTGTATCAGACATATTTTCTGCTGTATTAATATGCAATCCCTCATTTTTTTCTTTTTTAGGATTGCTAAGAAAAAAGCTGCTTGAAAGTAGTATAATTATACCAATAAGTAAATATGTGAAAATTTTGTTAATATTTTTCCCTTGCGAACTGCTTATTTTTTTAATAAAATCACTATATTTTCTTAACAGGCTCATATTATTCATCCTTTCTTACTTCAATATATATCATTTCTTGAGAAATATTATAGTTTTCAGACAAAATATTTTTTATCTTTTCTGATAGTTCACTAGTAACAATTTGTTTTTTGTCGTAAGCTTGTGTTGACGAGTTAACTTTAATTTCTATAGGTTTAATTTGAGATGCTTTTTCATCAGTTTTATTTTGAGATTCTAGAATTATATCTATCTTCTTTGGTTTACCAAATGTTTCTTCTTCTACGTCATCAAATACCTCAACATTTACAGATACTTGAGTGTCTTTAGATTCAATGATATCCAATAAATGGTTTTCGATCTGATGAGCCAATGCAGATTTATAACGAGTTAATGCTTGTTCGCTATATTTTTTCTGCATTTCCCTTCCTGTAGTAATTATTTCTTGTATCTCTATATCTTTTCTTATTTCTAATATTTTTTCATTGAAATCATTAAAGTTAAAATCATATTTAAAAATTGTTAGAAAAGGCGTTATAATTGTCAGTATTACAAGGAATCCCATTACTACTTTTATATATCTTTTTAGATCGCTACTAGGCATAAACATTTCTAATATAAATGAAAAGAATATTAAGAGTATTATATTCCTAATCCAGTCCCCTATTATTTGATACAATTAATCACCCCTTCCTAACGCATCATTACTATCATATTTCCTGCCCCTACTATAATGGTTATTACTATAAATAACATCATTGCAACTGAAGCAACACAAACAAATATTAAAGTTAGGGAGTTTCCTATATCATTTAAACAACTTACAACCTTGTTTTCGCCAAGTGGTTCAACTATAGCACTTGTTATTTTAAATATAAATATTAAAGAAATCATTTTAATCATTGGGGAGATACAGATTATAAAAATAATTATAGTTCCAAATAGCCCTATAGCGCTCTTTAATAGGATTGAGCAACCAACTATTGTATCAAGAGCATCAACAAATATACCGCCGACTATTGGAAAAAAATTTTTTGTTGCAAACTTGACAGTTCTTATTGATATCCCATCTGCAATTGCTGCCCCTGCTCCTTGAATTATCACTGCGCCAAGAAAAATACTAAGAAAAATCCCTAATAATCCTATACATATTTCTTTTAACAAACTGGACATACGTGTAACCTTTAATGTATCTGTTATGTTATTTACAATTTGAAGAACAGCTGATAAAAAAACTAATGGTAGAACAGCATCCTTAATAAGTGTACCAACACCGCTTACAGTCATAAGTACAAAAGGATGCAAAATTGCTGCTGAAGTGTATCCTCCACTGGCAACAAGAAGACTTAATAATATTGGTAAAACAGAATGCAAAAAATCAACCATGGTATTTATAGTTTCTCTCCCCAAATTTAGTGCAATTGTAAAACTATTAATTATTATCCCGATTAAAATTAAGTAACAAATGCCGTATGCCAGCTTACTCACATTATCTCGTTGAAAGGCAGACTGAATATTCTGTAATAGAGCCAATATAACACACAAAATTATCAACTGCCCAAGTATTTGAAAATTAACTATGACTTCTTTAAAAAAATAGCGAATTATACCTTTCAATAATGAATTAAAAGAGTAATCGAAGTTTCCGCTTTTTATAAAAGTAAACAAATTGTTAATTGTTAGTTCGGGAATATATTCATATATATCTTTATTCATAGATTTTAGCATTTCTTCTATTGGACTGATGTCTAATTCTTTAAGCTGTTCATCAAGGAGTCCATTTTCACCTACCTCATCTAACGCATATGCTTGAGCAGGTACTAAAAAAAGCATGAATAAAAAAACTATAATTATTATCTCATTCTTGTTTCCCATTTTTTATCACCTATTTAAGGTACTATCTTTAAAATCATTTCAAGCAAAGCAATAATTATTGGAATAGATAAAACCATTATGACAATTTTACCGGCAAACTCTATTTTTGAGGCAATTGATTCTGATCCTGAATCATGGCAAATCTGTGCTCCAAATTCTGTAATATATGCTATGCCGATTATTCGAAGTATAGTTGAAAAATATACGAGATCTATATTTGCTCTTCTTGACAAACTTTCTAATATCGATATTACAGACAGTATCTTGTTTATCATTATAATAAATATCATAATGCCTACAATTATTGAAACTTGTACAGCTATTTCTGGACGTTCTTCTTTTAGGATGACAACTAAAATTGCAGCTACTACCCCTATGCCTACTATGTTTAAAATTTCCAATTAATAACACCTCTTGTCAATAAAAATTAAACATAGTTTTTACACTGTCAAAAAGTTTACCAATCAATTGTATGACTACTAAAAGTACAATAACTACACCAACAAGAGTGATCATTTGTGCTTGTTCTTCCCTGCCTGATTGAATTAGCACTTTGTTAAGAATAGAAATAAGTATTCCTAACCCGGCTATTTTAAATATAAGATCTACATCCATAACAATGGCTCCTTTCTTTAAAATATTATCAGAACAATAGATATCCCAGTTAGAACTCCTATATATCTCCATATTTTCTCGTTTTTCCTCCGAATTTCTTCCGCTTCTTCTTCTTGTTTTTTTAATTCTGATAATGTAAATTTTATTTTTTTTAATTGGTTTTCTTTATCTGTCTCACCTAAGTAATGTCCTAATGATAGCAATATTTTTTTATCGCTTGTATTAAGGGCAGAATTTTTATAGTATTTATTTACGGCTTTTTCCCAACATTCACCTGCAGTATAGCCTTGCTGCTTATCCAAAATATCAGCGGTCATCTTAAACAACAGATTGATTTTTTTGTCGCATTTTTCTGATATGGTCTTTAAAGCTTCCGGTAGAGGTGTTGATAAATACAGTATTTCAGTTTCCAGCATCTGAAGGGACATCTGTAAACTTTTAAGTTGTTTTGGCCTGTCTCTGTAATAATCAGCAATTAAGAAACCAATATATGAAGAAGAGCTAATAACAATTATTACTCCTATAATTTTGAAAAGCATTTAAAAACCCCCTTTACCGCAATATATTTAAATTTTTACCATTTATTACTTGTTCAATGGTTCCCGGACCATTATTACGACTTAAAAAGATTATTACTTCAAAGAATTTTTTAGCTAAAATATTTCTTATCACCGGTCTTTCCTGAATATCTTTGATATTTGATCCATGTACAGTTGTAATAATACTCACCCCCGCATTAATTGCTTCTTCAATCGCTAATGCGTCATCATTTTTACCTATTTCATCTGTAGCAATAACATTAGGAGCCATTGAACGAAGTAAAATAATTATTCCTTCCCCTTTGGGACATGAATCTAATATATCTGTCCTAATCCCAAGATTATTTTTACAGATTCCATTATAGATGCCTGCCAATTCCGAACGCTCATCTACCACACCTATATTTACTCCTTTAAACCCCTTGGAGGGTATACCATTACTTAATTGTCTTATTATATCTCTTAACATTGTAGTTTTACCGCAATTTGGAGGAGAAACTATCAATGTATTAAAAACCCTTCCTGTTATTGGGTCAATAATGTGCTTAATTACTTTGTTAGCTGCCCCTATTACTTCTCTGCTTATACGTATATTTAAACTTGTAATATCTTTTATTGTTTTGATTGATCCTTGTTCTAATACTGCTTTTCCTGTAAAACCGACCCTGTGCCCTCCCTTAATTGTAATATAACCGCTTCTCATCTCTTCTTCTAATGCGTACAGTGAGCTGGCTGAAATAAGTGTTAAGGTTTTCTGTATATCTTCTTTAGTCACTATGTACCCCTTGTCGGGTATTGATGTAACCTTCCCATTTGGTTCAACAAAATAATCAAATTGGTTTCCTGCAATAATTAATGGTCTATTTGCTCTTAATCTTATTTCTTCAAGTATTTCTAAAATATCTGTTTTTACAAATTTTAGTATATTTCTTATGTTAAGAGACAAAAACGGAAATATCTCAGTATCAAATAGCTCGTATATTTGATATCTTTGACTAGAAGAAACTTTTGAGTTATGCTCGTCTTTAATTATTTTCAATCCTTGTCCTCCTCTCACTAATATAATAATTATTTCGCAAAATAAATATTATGACTGAAATAATTTAACAATTAAAAAAACACCGTTTTTGTTAACGGTGTTTTTTTAAATATTACTTATTATAATTCTTCATCATCGACAAAATCAATCTTGTTATGACAATTCGGGCAGAAGATCTCTTCATCCATCAAAGACTCATCTAAATATACTGTTTCATTGCAATTTGGGCATTGGAATTCAAAGAAATCCGTTTCATCTTCATCCGTTTCATAGTAATCAGTTTCTAAATCTTCAAGGTCTGTATCTATAGCTCCCAAGTATTCTTCCAGTTCATTATATAACTCATCTAATTCTTGTACGGCTTCGGCAAAATCTTGAAGCACATCAATAATGTTGTTCAATAATTTTGCTTCTTTACTTTCTTCCAAATTTAATCCTTCTGCCAACCCTACTAAATATGCAACCTTCTCTTTTAAATTCAAGGTTTTTACCTCCTTTTATTTAATATATATTTATTATGCTGCTAGACCCTACTTATATACTCACCTACACGAGTATCTATTTTTAGTATATCTCCTGTTTCTATAAATAAAGGTACCTGGATGACAGCACCTGTCTCGAGTTTTGCCGGCTTTGTACCTCCTGTAGCGGTATCACCTTTAAATCCTGGCTCTGTTTCGACTACTTCGAGCTCTACAAACGTCGGTAGTTCTATTCCTATTATCGAACCTTCGAAAAAAAGTACTGTAACAATCATATTCTCTTTTAGAAACTGAATAGAGTCTCCAAGATTTTCTTCATGTAAAGGTATTTGCTCATAAGTTTCAGTATCCATGAAGTAAAACAATCCTCCACTACTATATAAAAACTGCATTTCTTTTCTATCTACATGGGCTTTTGGGACCTTTTCACCTGCTCTAAAAGTTTTTTCGATTATGCTGCCTGATTTAATATTTTTTAATTTGCTCCTGACAAAAGCCGCCCCTTTCCCGGGTTTTACATGCTGAAAATCAACAATAATAT
>DUOC01000098.1 GCA_012839065.1 Thermoanaerobacterales bacterium
AATAAAAAGGCCCTCGGATAATCTTCCGAAGACCTTCATTACAGCTCTATAATTTTATTCTTCCCTTAGTCTCATAGTCGGGAATAGAATTACATCCCTGATAGAACTTGAATCTGTGAGAAGCATTACAACTCTGTCAATACCTATCCCTAGTCCGCCTGTAGGAGGCATCCCGTATTCCAGGGCATTAATATAATCCGCATCATACATATGTGCATCATCTTTCCCTGCTTCCCTCTGTTCCACCTGACTTAGGAATCTTTCCTTCTGATCGATAGGATCATTTAGCTCTGAGTAGCCATTTGCTATCTCTCTAGATGCAGCAAAGGCTTCAAATCTGTAGGTAAGTGTAGGGTCATCATCCCTCTTTTTGGCAAGAGGAGAAACTTCAATAGGATATTCAGTAATAAAGACAGGCTGTAATAAATGCTCTTCTACTTTTTCTTCAAATATAAGGTTAACTATCTCCCCTTTTGAACTGCCTTCTTCTACTTGTAAGCCTAGTGCTTCCGCAGCTTTACGTGCTTCTTCAATATTTGTAAATTCATTAAAGTCTATACCGGTGTACTTTTTCACGGCATCAATCATCGGAAGGCGCTCCCAAGGTGGTGTCAGATCTATTTCGTCTCCTTGATATGTAATTTTTGTAGTCCCCAATACTTCTTGTGCCATATATGCAATCACATTTTCGGTAATTTCCATTATATCATTATAATCTGCATATGCTTGATATAACTCCATCATAGTAAATTCCGGATTATGTTTAGTAGAGATACCTTCATTTCTGAAGTCTTTCCCTATCTCATAAACCTTTTCCAACCCGCCTACAATAAGCCTCTTCAGATACAACTCTACTGCTATACGCAGGTAAAGTTCCATATCCAGTGCATTATGATAAGTTTTAAAAGGTCTTGCAACTGCTCCACCTGCAATAGGTGAAAGGATAGGGGTCTCTACCTCCATAAAGCCCAGACCGTCAAGATATCGTCTCATAGCACTTATTGCTTTAGTTCTGATTTCAAAAGTTTTTCTAACTTCAGGGTTTACTATCAAATCAACATACCTCTGTCTGTATCTTATTTCCACATCCTTTAAGCCATGCCATTTTTCAGGCAGAGGTCTTAAGGACTTACATAGAAGTGTATATTCATTAACCGAAACAGTTATTTCACCTCTTCTTGTCTTGAAAACCTCGCCTTTCAATCCTATAATATCACCTATATCAAGTTTTTCAAAAATCTCGTACTGTTTTTCACCAACATCGTCAACTCTAATATAGATTTGTATAGTACCTGTTTTATCCATTATATCAGCAAAAGATGCTTTACCGTGGCTGCGTTTAGCCATAATCCTCCCAGCTATCGAAACTTCTACTTTTTCCTTTTCCAACTCTTCAAAATTAGCGAGTATTTGCTCACATGAGTGTGTTCTTTCGTATCGCTTACCAAAAGGATCAACACCCATCTGCCGAAGCTCGTCTAATTTCTTGAATCTCTGCTTTACTAATTCATGTACATCATTTTCGAAATTGGACATAAAACAACCTCCAAACTATTTTGATATTTCTAGTATTTTATATCTGATCACCCCGGCCGGCACATCTATCTCTACAATGTCATCGACGTGTTTGCCAAGGAGCGATTTACCAACCGGTGATTCATTAGAGATCTTATAGTTTGTCGGATCTGCTTCTGCTGAGCCTACAATCGTATACTCAATTTCGTCCCCTAAATCTACATCCTGTACCCTTACCTTTGTACCTATACCGACCATGTCTGTTGCAATATCAGAATCATCTATTACTTTAGCATTCCTGAGCATTTTTTCTAGAGTAGCTATCCTGCCTTCAACAAAAGCCTGTTCATTTTTAGCTTCTTCATATTCGGAATTTTCAGTAATATCACCGAAACCAATAGCTATTTTAATCTTTGCAGCGATTTCTCTGCGTTTAACAGTTTTTAGGTAATCTAGTTCCTCCTCAAGTTTTTTCAAACCTTCTGGAGTTAAGATTACTTCTCTGTTTATCATCAGAACAATCTCCCCTTTACTAGTAATAAAAATCATGTTCCTAATATATGCCTCACAGCATTAAAATATTCACTACATCAATATTTACCCTGTACCCAATTACTAGAACAAGCACTAGAGAACCTTTCCTCCAGTGCTTGCATCCTTTTCTCTTTATGATATTATAAATTACACTAATGGCAATGTCAAGGAAATTTGAAAAAGAAGCTTCGTATAATACTTCTAGTAAGCTCGAGAATCGGCTACTTTAAATGATTCTGCAGCTGCAACCCTTCTAATTGATTCTTCATATCGTTTAACCGCGATTTCAATAATCCTTAAAACAAGACCTTCATATCCCAGTTCACAGGCTGCAGCCATCCTGGTAATCGCACTGCGCCCTTTCTGTAATCCCGGCAGTGAATTTACTTCTAATACATACGGCACATTATCTTTTAGCCTTATATCTACTCGAGCATAATCTCTCAACATTAGAGTATTAAAAGCCTTCTTTGCTGTGCCCTCAATTTTTATTCTTACTTCATCTTCTAAAGGAGCCGGACATTTATAAACCGTTTTATCTTTATAATAACTTTTAACTTCGAAGCTGTAAAATCCAGCCATTTCGCTAGGTAGATTCTCAAAATCGACTTCTAGGATAGGGAGAGCCTCTATTTGTTTACCGTTGCCTAAAATTCCTATAGAAAATTCTCTACCTTCAATATATTCGCAGACCATTATCGGAGGGTTGTAGAGAATTAATTCTTCAGCCACCTTGTTTTTTAATGATTCCATATCAAAAATAAGACTGTCTTCATGAATACCTCTACTGGAGCCCTCATCACATGGTTTTACTAAAACCGGAAATTGTATTTCATGATTATCTAAATCGTTTATATCATATACCGCAATGAATTTTGGGGTAGCTATCCCAGCACTCTTAAACAAGTTGCAAGCTACAACTTTATTATAAGCAAGCGTGTGCCCCAATATTGATGAACCAGTGTAGGGTATCCCCTCATATTCGAGAAAAGCTGGGAACTGTGCAAGTTTAGTATCACCTATAATACCATTACATAAATTGAATACTAAATCAACATTTTCTTTTACTAGCTTTGATGTTATATTTTCCGCAAATACAAGATCAATACACTCATACTTTTTTGAGATTACTTCTTGCAAATCCTGTACGGTTTTTCTTTTTTGCTCATCTTCACGCATCCCTTCTTCACCCGGAAGATAGGCAATCCTCAGCATATCTGTTACTATTGCAATCTTCAATACTCATCACGCTCCTTAAGTAATATTTCTTTTTAGAAAAAAATAAAAAGCCCTGGAGATCCACAGCTTTTAAAATCGCAATATAGCAGTGCTGTAGCCTCAACCTCCCCTTGCCACGCTTACGAGGTTAGCTGTCGGGTTCGGGTCGAAGAGTGTAACCCTATCCCCCTTAAAGGGAATTCACCCCCCTTAAAAAAGTGGTTCCCCCGTTTCTTTCTTAATATTAAGAAAGAACTAAGCGTTCAAGATTGAAACAGCTATTTATTTAATATATATATTTATATTATAACAATTTTCTGAATAAATGTCAACTTATCCAAATTTTGGGCTAGTGTTTGGTATAAAAATATCTTTATTTTTTATTTCTCGTATCTTTTTTTTGTTTCCTCTTCGTCTTTTGTGTTAAAGTGTTCAGCTCTTTTACCTTTGCTTCCTGCTCTTCTGGAGAAATCCAGCCAAAAACACTTGACATTATTTCACCATAAGCAGTACTGTCATAAAGTTGATCCTCTATTGGATCATCTGTATTACGGCTGTGAATTTTTTTATCTTTTTTTGTATCTTCCATTATTTTGCCTCCCCTATATCACAATTTAAACTTGCAGGTTTAGTTTTTCCTTTTAGCAATTATTAATCCCTTAAAAATACAAACGGTTTATGTAAACACCTATTTAAAATGACATATTAAAGGAGTTTTCCAAAATATATAGAATTAAAAGATAATATGAATATAATTTATTACAGAGGTGAAAAATATGGAGATACATACATATTCGGGTAAAAGTTTTTCTAAAACATTTAGATTTGTAATGCTGGTTGTCGGTGTTTTCTTAATTTATTCAGCTATAATATCAAGAAAATACTTTGGGTTTATTGTTGGACTGGCTTTTATATTATCTTCTTTTTTCAGTAAAGAAGTTACTATAACAGAAGAAGGAATCCTATATAAAAGAAACAATCTAGGTCGTCAAAGTACAGAGCTTATTCCTTTTACGGAATTTTCAACATTAGGGATCGAGCCAAAAGGCAGCAGGACTGTTCTCCATCTTCTTAAAGGACAAATGGTTAAAGTGATAATTGTTGATAGTAAGGATGTAGACGATATAATGGAACTGGCAAAGCTAAAAAATAAAAAAATCTGTTTTGAAAAAATAGATAATAATCAAAAACGACAAAAAATCAAGTTTAAACGTAAAAAATCAGACGATAAAAATAATCAATAAAATTAAATAAAGCTGTGGTATTATCCACAGCTTTATTAGCCCTTATGAAGGGTTTCACTCTTCTCGTTTTTTAGATTCCTCAATTATTTTTTCGCTTATATTTCCGGGAACTTCTTCATAATGACTAAATTCCATTGAGAAAGTGCCACGTCCCTGTGTCATAGACCTTAAGTCAGTAGCGTATTTGAACATTTCAGACATGGGAACTTGAGCCTTTATAACCTGAAGACCATTTTGTGGATCCATTCCCATTATACGTCCGCGTTTTTTGTTAAGATCACCTATTATATCTCCCATAAATGCTTCCGGCACAATTACCTCGACATTGACAATAGGTTCAAGCAAAACAGGGTTCGCCTGTTCTACTCCCTTCTTAAAAGCCATGGATGCTGCTATCTTGAAAGCCATTTCAGATGAGTCAACTGTATGATAAGATCCGTCATAAAGTATAGCTTTCACTCCTACTACCGGATACCCGGCTAAAACTCCTTCTTGAATAGATTCTCTCAATCCCTTTTCTACCGCTGGAATATACTGTCTGGGCACTGACCCCCCAAAGATTTTATCTTCAAAAATAAAATCTTCATCACTATCGGTAATAGGTTCGAGCTCGATCCAAACATGCCCATATTGACCTCTACCGCCGGTTTGTTTCTTATGCTTACCTTCAACTTTTACTGAACCCCTTATAGTCTCTCTATATGGAACCTTAGGTGTCTCCAAAACTACCTCTACACCAAATTTGTTTAACAGACGACTGCATATAACTTCCAGATGTGTATCCCCCAAACCCTTTATTAATATCTGATTAGTTTCTGTATCTTTTGTTACTTCAAAAGTAGGATCTTCTTCAGCTAATCGGCTTAAGCCTGCACTTATCTTTTCTTCATCACCTTTTGCCTTAGGGCTGATAGCGGCTGTATATACAGGTTTTGGAAATTGGATTTCTTTAAGAATTATTGGTTTTTCTTTGTCACACAGTGTATCCCCTGTCGTAGTATGCTGTAGTTTCGCTACTGCTACCAAATCCCCTGCTTGAGCTTGATCAACAGGTTCTTGTTTTTTCCCTGTAACTAAATAAATTTGAGCAATCCTCTCCATTTGATCCTTATTCGGATTGTATACCGCCGTATCAGATTTTAGCATCCCGGAATATATTCTAAACAATGTTAATTTGCCTACATATGGGTCAGCCATTGTCTTAAAGACAAGAGCAGATAACGGCTCATTTTCATCTGCATTCCGTTCTTCTTCCGATTGTGTCTTCGGATTTATTCCTTTAATAGAAGGTGCATCTTTCGGGGAAGGCAGAAAATTGATTATATTATCCATTAATAATTGAATCCCTTTATTTTCAGTTGCAGATCCGGCTAAAACCGGCACAAGCTTGCCATTTAAAACTCCCGTTCGAAGACCTTCACGAATTTCCTCTGCTGTAAGTTCTTCACCTTCAAGATATTTCATAAGCAGCTCATCATCGCTTTCTGCTGCTGCTTCTACAATAATATTCCTGTAGTCATCAAGCTTATCTTTTAAATCATCAGGGATTTCGCCTTCTTTTAAGTTTGCCTCATCAAAATAAAAGGCTTTTAAATTTACTAAATCAACAATCCCCTTAAAATTGGTCTCTGCACCGATTGG
Organism: Thermoanaerobacterales bacterium; assembly: GCA_012839065.1. Classification (GTDB taxonomy): domain Bacteria; phylum Bacillota; class Thermosediminibacteria; order Koleobacterales; family Koleobacteraceae; genus DUOC01. The sequence goes on from DUOC01000098.1 coordinate 6,153, forward strand.
CAGCTGGAATGGAACTACATTATGACCATATTTATCGCGCAGTTCTTCTAACACCTTAAAGAAATTTGCATTTTCCCGATCCATTTTATTTATGAAAATAATTCGGGGCATTTCATAATCATCTGCATAATCCCAGACTTGTTCTGTGCCTACTTCTATCCCGGAAACAGCACAAACTACCAAAACAGCCCCATCAGAAACTCTCAGACTCCCTTTTACTTCACCTACGAAGTCAAAATAACCTGGCGTATCGATAACGTTTATTTTATAGTCTTTCCACGGACATGGGGCAATTGCAGAGTTTATAGAAATCTGCCTTTTTACCTCTTCAGGCTCATAATCAGAAGTTGTTGTGCCTTCCTCAACTCTACCCAGACGGTCAATAACCTTAGCATTATATAACATTGCTTCAGTAAGGGACGTTTTTCCGGCACCGCCATGAGCTATCAAGCTTACATTTCTTAAACGTTCGGTAGCATATTTCTTCATCTAAACTCCTCCCTCTTAACATAAATTAAAGATTTAACAATATATTAATACTAACATTGCATTAATGCTTCATATCGATACTTAATTCTATTTTACTACTTTTTTCCCCTTCTTTTAAAGCCGTTTATTTTTTAATAATTTTATATGCGTTATAAATAAAAGCAGGTAAATGAACCTGCTCATTCTTTCTTTTTTAGAAAAGTGTTTAAAAATTATAAAGTATAATTAGGCGATTCTTTAGTAATATCTACATCATGAGGATGACTTTCTCGTAAGCCCGCCCCTGTTATCTTTATAAATTGAGCATGTCTCAATTCTTTCAGATCTTTAGCTCCACAATAGCCCATTCCTGCCCTTAATCCGCCTACAAGTTGAAAAACTGTTTCGGATAAAGGCCCCTTATAAGGCACTCTCCCCTCGACTCCTTCAGGAACCAATTTTTTTGAATCTTCCTGGAAATATCTGTCTCGGCTGCCGCTTTCCATAGCCCCTAATGAACCCATACCTCTATATACTTTATAGCTTCTCCCTTTATATATTTCGACATCTCCCGGGCTTTCCTCAGTACCCGCAAAAAGACTGCCTATCATTACTGTGCTTGCACCTGCTGCCAGGGCTTTGGTTATGTCGCCTGAATATTTTATGCCTCCATCGGCTATGACAGGTTTATTCCATTTATCTGCTTCTTCTGCACAATCCATAATTGCTGTTATCTGTGGAACGCCTATGCCTGCAATTATTCGAGTAGTACAGATTGAGCCGGGACCTATTCCTACTTTGACTGCATCTGCCCCTGCATTAATTAAATCCCGTGTCCCTTCTGCTGTTGCAACATTCCCGGCAATAAGCTGAATGTCCGGGTATTGCTCTTTTATAGCTGCGACTGCTTCAAGCACCCCTTTTGAATGACCATGGGCTGTATCTACAACAACTGCATCTACTTTAGCCTCTACAAGTGCTTTTACTCGTCTCATAATATCTTTAGTTACACCGACCGCAGCACCAACTAAAAGTCTTCCATTCTCATCTTTGGCTGAATTCGGATATTTAATTGCTTTTTCAATATCTTTAATAGTTATAAGCCCTTTTAGATTGAAGTTATCATCTACTAAAGGTAATTTCTCTATCTTATATTTACGCAGGATTTCTTTAGCTGTTTCAATATCTGTCCCCACAGGCGCAGTTATAAGGTTTTCTTTAGTCATTACTTCATCTATTCTCTTAGAAAAATCTGTTTCAAATCGCAAATCTCTATTTGTTAAAATACCTACAAGTTTACCTTCTACTGTTATAGGCACACCGGAAATATGATAACGCTCCATAAGTTCCAAGGCGTCATAGATATAATGCGTAGGAGACAAATGAAACGGATCAACAATAACCCCATGTTCAGACCTTTTAACTTTATCTACTTCAAGAGCTTGCTGCTCTATAGACATGTTCTTGTGTATAATACCTATACCGCCTTCTCGTGCGATCGCTATAGCCAGTCGTGCTTCTGTTACTGTATCCATACCGGCACTTACAAGCGGTATTTTTAAACTAATTTTACTTGTAAATTTCGTGGAAATATTAACTTCTTTAGGCAGTACTTCGGACTTACCCGGAACTAAAAGTACATCATCAAAACTGATCCCTTCTTTATAGTTTTTCTGCACAGATTACCCCCCCTTAGTCCAGAAATAACGAACAGTATACAGTATTAGGATAAGTCTATCAAAGTTTTTTTACCGTGTCAATCAAGGGATTTTGGGGTTATTAAATTGAAGCTATATGTTGAATCTAATGTTAATTATATCTCCATCTTGAACCAAATATTCCTTACCTTCAAGTCTAAATAAACCCTTTGATCTGGCAGAAGAAATACTCCCTGATTCTTTTAAATCATCAAATGCTATAACCTCTGCCCTTATAAAACCTCGTTCTAAATCTGTATGAATTTTACCTGCAGCGTTCCTGGCTGTAGTACCTTTTTTTATGGTCCATGCTTTTACCTCATCTTCACCTACCGTAAAAAAGGATATAAGTCCCAAATACTCATAGATTTTTCTTGCAACAAGCGATATGCCCGGTTCTTTTATATTTAGCTCTTTCATAAACAGCTTTTTGTCTTCCTCTTCAAGTCTGTCTATCTCTATCTCCAAAAGGGCACATAATTCTATAACTGGAATATTTTTTTGTTCAGCATATTCATTTAATCCTTCTTTACCCGGATACTCTTTTTCTTCAAATTGCATTTCATCCATATTGATAACAATCAGCATAGGTTTTTCCGATATAAAGCTATAGCTTTTGATTATCTCCTGCTCGCGTTCTGTCAATCCAATAGTACTGATGGGCTTGCCTTCTTCAAGACATGCCCTACATTTATTTAATACCTCTATTTCCTCTTCTTTCCCCTTCCTTAATTTTTTATCTTCCGCCATCCTTTGAAGTCTGTTCTCTATAACAGCCAGATCGGCAAATAGCAGTTCAGTTGTTAAAAGATCAATATCCCTTAATGGGTCAACTTTCCCTTCAGGATGGGGGACTTCACTGTTTTCAAAAGCCCTGACTACATGCACTACTGCATCAACCTGTCTTATAGCTTCTAAAAACTTGACTGCCTCTATGCCTCCTCCCTTCTCAAGCCCCGGTACATCAATAAACTGTATCTGTGCATAAGTTGTCTTTTTAGGTTTAAACATATCAGATAAAAAATCAATCCTTTGATCAGGCACATCTGCTATACCAATATTTGCTCCCCACTTACCTGACGAAAAAGTTTCTGTAGCTACTTCTGATTTTGTCAAAAGGTTAAAGAGAGTAGTTTTACCTGAAGTCATCAACCCTATAATCCCAATCTTCATTTTATTTTGCCCCCTGTTTCTAGTTGAAATCAGATTTTGGTATATATAATTATTATAACAAAAAAAACACCACTCTGTCATTATATCAGGATCTGTTTTTCGGAGGTACCCTATGGATGCATAAAACTGGTTTACAAAAAGATAAGCGGAATGACATATGTCATTCCGCTATTGATGTGTAAATTCAGCAGCAGCCCCATTTTCATATAGTCAATGTTCCGGATTTGCTCTTTATAAGTTTTAGTATTTTCTCTTCATTACCATTATTAGCATTTATATATATAAGAAACTCATCTCCACGATAATCACCCTTAAATTCATAAGTTAAAACTTCATTACCATTATCAGTAGGAATTAAGGCAAGCCTGCCTTCCTTTGTTTTGATTGAACTGCTAATATATTTACTTGCTTCATCTTCAGTAAGCAAAGGTTGTTTTATCTTTCTAGCCCTGTGAGACATCAAGTATTTTTGTGCCTCCCACCCTACTATTTCCCCATTATCTAAAGCAACTTTAATTTTTATAAGATCCGGATAAATAATCACCTTATCCTGAGTATACGCAAAATTAACAACACCTGTATCATTGTTTATCATTGAATAGGTTGGAACCATATCCTTAAAACCTTTTTTATTCATAAATTCTACAGCCTTTTGGTTTATCTCTTCTAATGAGAGTTTCTTACTGCCGACGTGCCTGTTGTCCAGCATCCATGCAATATGTCCGCCCGTTTTTGTAATGCTCATATATATGGGATTTACTGCATTTTCTTTTGGAATAACTTCTAAACCATATGTTTTAATAAATCCCGTACTATCACTACCTCTTCGAATATCCTTAATTTTATCAGCCCCAATAAAATCTGCAGCTATTTTCTTTGCCTGGTCAAAGGTTATCTGGCTGCCTGTTAATTCCCTCGGTTTTTGTTCAATCAGATGTTCTGAAAAGGGGCCATCATATATAAGAGTAGGGTATTCTGTCATCTTTTCATGGACTTTCTGAAATTCTTCATCAAGGGTTTTTGTAGGAGCCTTTACAATCCCTAGTCTAACCCCTTTCTGCACTTCTCCGATATTTACTGAACCATCTGCCATTTTGTCAAATAAGGTTCTTAATTCACCAGTAAGTTTTACTGCATTGTTGTAAAGATCAGTTACGTTCTCTAAATGTTCCGAATTTAAAGGTTCATTTTTTTTAACCATACTGCTGCTGTAATCTGCCGTCTGAGTAAGAAACTTTGATGTTTTATTTAGTGCTGAGTGTGTAACAGGAAGCTGATTTAATTTTTCCTGTGCTGAAAAAGATTGTCTTGATATATCGGAGAATAATTTATTGTTCTGTTCCGTAGACCCCGAAACAAGTACTTTTGAAAAATCTACTTGGATATTTTCTACATGGTCTAAAAGTTCGTAAAACATTCTTTGGTACTGGTTCTGCATATATATTTGATATACATTTTTTTGTCTGTATTGTGCAATCCCCCATACCCCTGTAATTACGATGGCACATAGTAAAAACGGTATTATCCATCTGCGATTCAAGTAAATCCCTCCATTCATCGCGCAAATCTATGCTTCCCGATAACTAAATGTACAGGTCTAGACCACATCCAACTGCTTGTAGCTTTTGCTGGATTATAGTAATAAATAGCACCCCATGTAGGATCCCAACCATTCAAAGCATCCTCTGCTGCCCTTATTGCTGTACTTGACGGGGGAAGAAACATTTGACCGTCTGCTACTGCTGTAAATGCCCCCGGTTGGAATATAACTCCTGCTATTGTATTAGGAAATGAAGGATGTTTTACACGATTCATCACAACAGCTCCGACAGCTACCTGACCTGTATAAGGTTCTCCTCTAGCCTCTCCGGATATAAGCTGAGCTAAAATATACAGATCGTCTCTGTTAGATACAGCTCTAGAAGTCGAATACTTGGTTTTAACTTCCATGCCAAGTGCTCTCCTTGTTGCTGTACCAACCACACCATCAGCCCTCAAGCCGTTCTTCCGCTGAAACAATTTTACTGCCTCAAAGGTTTTAGCACCAAAATAGCCGTCTACAACACCATTATAATATCCCCACTGTCTGAGCTTTCTTTGTAGTTCATAGACATCGCCCCCCCTATATCCCCAATATAAAGTTTCTGCTTTTGTGTTATAGATAAATATTGAACCAATTAGCGAAACAATAAAAGTTATTACTAATATCAAAACTAAGTTTTTTTTCACAAACAACCAACCCTCCGGATTCTATTATTTGTGTGTATTTCCTTTATCCGTTTGCAGTATTATTGTTTGTAAAATACAATTTGTTTATACAGATAAAAATAACCGACAGTTTTTTTACTGCCGGTCTCAAACCTTATAATATTGTATAAATTTCGATATATATGTATATATTCCTCTTATTATCGTCCTTCTTTGATATCTTGCATATTTTCGTCAAATTTTGTTTTATCTTGTTAGAGGATCAAAAAAAGATTTGTCGAAGTAAAAAGTCGAACCAAGATTAAATATAATATATGAGGTGAGCTTAAATGAAAGGTTATGTACAGGTTTATACCGGAAACGGCAAAGGGAAAACAACTGCTGCAATAGGTCTTGCCATGAGGGCTGTCGGGGCAGGGCTTAAAGTCTACATCGCACAATTTGTTAAAGGGATGCATTACAGTGAATTAAACACCTTGGAAAGGTTTAAACATGAAATTACCGTTAAGCAATTTGGAAGGGGATGTTTTATATATAAAACACCAAAACAGGAAGATATAGATGCTGCAAAAATGGGTTTTCAAGAAGTAAAAGAGGCCGTAAATTCCGGTGAGTATAACCTTGTGGTACTAGATGAAATAAATATTGCTTTATACTACAATTTAATTCCTTTAGAAGAAGTCTTACAACTGATAGATGAAAAACCTGATGATGTGGAGCTAGTCCTGACAGGCAGGTACGCACCCTCGGAAATAATTGAAAAAGCCGATTTAGTCACTGAGATGAAAGAGATTAAACACTATTATACTAAGAATGTTGAGGCAAGGGTTGGGATAGAAAAATAGGTCTCGGTAAGAAATCGAGACCTATTCTATAAAATCTTTTAACATAGTAACATCTTCAATAATCTCTACTGCCACATCCTCCATGCTCTCTCGACTGCCTTCACCAGTCAGCACACCTATACCTATACAGCCGGCTGCAGCTGCCATCTCCATATCTGACAAGGTATCACCGACCATTACCATTTTATCGCATGGAATATTAAACTTCATAGAAATATAATTAAGCATATCCGGCTTTGGTTTCCCTTCCTTTACCATTTCTCTGGCAACCAGCAAATCGATATATTGTATAAGCCCGGCAGAATGAAGCATTCTTTCTGCTCTCGTCATCGCATC
>DUOC01000099.1 GCA_012839065.1 Thermoanaerobacterales bacterium
AATATCACGTTTCACACTGGGATCGGCATTCTCATTTATTGTAACACCTGCTGTAGTATGCGGCACAAAAACACAGCATATTCCTTCTTCAATACCCGATTCTTTTATCTTCCGATTTACAGCTTCAGTTATATCTACAAATTCCGTTCGCTTACTGGTATCTATACTAATCTCAATAAAGCCTTTATTATCATTTAACATAAATACCACCTTATCCCCTTTCTAGACAATATTTTTGCCCTTAACCCTACGATCACCTTTGCCCTTACCGGGGACTCTACCCAATTTTGATATCAGTTTCTTTGCTTCTTCCAGTTCCATAGTCCCTTTCCTGGGATAAATATCATAATATCTCTTGTATTCAGCAGGTGTAACATCTAGCATTAAAACATTAGCACCAACCTTTAATGCTTCTTCTCTGCCATTTTTCATTAATGTATCCATAGCAGTCGTGGCAGGCAGGTTAATATCATTAAGGATAAGACGGGTTATCGCCAAAGTCTTTAAGACCAGATCCGGATCTATAGTTTTCATGCCTGCAAAAGGGGTTTCATTGTGCGGAATAAGTGGACCTATACCTGCCATGTCTATATCCATATTTTTCATAAATATAATGTCTTCTGCTATATCTTCAAGGGTCTGTCCCGGAAACCCTACAATATTACCAGCACCTACTTCATAACCTAATTCCTTCAGCCATATTAAACATCTCAATCTCTTCTCTTGACTCGAGTCCGGTTTTATTCTCTTAAATAAATCCGGACATGCTGCCTCATGTTTTAATAAATAGCGATCTGCACCAGCCTCTTTAAATAGAAAGTAATCTTCCTTGGTTCTTTCGCCTAAGCTGAGTGTAACCGCTGCACCATATCCTTTTATTTCTCTAATAATGTTTACTATATCCTCTCTTGGGTAGCCCGGATCTTCACCTGATTGGAGAACTATAGTTTGATAGCCTAATTTAATTACTTTGAATGCAGTTTGAATAATTTCTTGAGGACTCATTCTATATCGTTTCAGTATTTTATTTTCTCTCCGCAATCCACAATAAAGACAGTTCTTTCTGCAAAAATTTGAAAATTCTATAATAGCCCTTAAATGCACTTCATTTCCAACATGATCCTCTCTTATTTTATCAGCCAGACAGTAGAGCCTTCTTAACGGTTTTCCTTTAAGGGATAAAAGATAAATTATTTCCTCCTTTTTTACTATATCTTTGTAATTCATGCGTCAGAATTCCTCCATCAATACATTTTCATAATAGTTCTCTAACTCCATATCAGGCTACCTGCTTAATACTATTGGTTCTTTTCCTGTAAATGCTAACTGTATTATATATTTATGAAAACTTAAATGTCAAGGAAATATAAAGAGAAGAAAGAAAAACAGTTTAAGAATAAAGAACCATTTGCAGATTAGATATTATAGATAGTATAATAATATATATACTTCAGTAAGGTGTGGTGTTTATATATGTTATTAGATAAACTTCAAAGTGAACTCCAGGAAATTGCAGAAGCAATAATGTCTGTAACATTATTGGATGTTACTATACTAAATAGGAACCTGAAAAGGATTGCCGGCACGGGGAAATACAGACAGCAAGTAGGTAAATATGCTCCAAAATTCTCCGTATTTGAAAAAAGCATAAATACCGGGCTCCAATATGTTATAGATAAACCGAG
>DUOC01000100.1 GCA_012839065.1 Thermoanaerobacterales bacterium
AAGCTTTGATTACCGTAGATATGTCAGAATATATGGAAAAACATGCAGTATCACGTCTGATCGGCGCACCGCCGGGGTATATAGGTCATGAAGAAGGCGGGCAGCTAACTGAATCAGTACGCCGCAGACCGTATTCGGTAATTCTGTTTGATGAGATTGAGAAGGCACATCCGGATGTTTTCAATATTCTACTACAGATATTAGAAGACGGTCAGTTAACAGATAGCAAAGGTCGAACAGTTGATTTTAGAAATACGGTTATTATTATGACTTCAAATATAGGTGCACATTATTTCCAAGAAGATCATAGTGAAGAAAAATTGCATGAACTTGTATTGGATGAGATGAAGGCATATTTCAGACCTGAACTTATAAATCGAATTGATGAAATTATAATCTTCCACAGCCTAACACTTGAACAAATGAAAGATATTGTTGATTTAATGTTGGAAAAGCTGCAGCAGCGTCTTAACGAGCAGAACATAAAGCTTGTGGTAGCTGAAAAAGCGAAAGATTACTTGGCTAAAGAAAGCTATGATCCGAATTATGGTGCTCGACCCCTGCGGCGTTTCATACAGAAACATGTAGGAAACAATATTTCCAATATGCTGTTGAAGGGTGAACTTGAATCTGGTGATACAATATTAGTAGAATTAGATGAAGAAAACAATAAGCTAGTATTTACAAAAGAATCAAAAGTAAAAGATGAAGAATCAAAAGAAGAATCAAAAGTAAAAGGAAAAGAATCAACAGAAGAATCAAAAGAAGAATAAACACCAGGTATATACTTTCACGCTAATTGAAGCTGCTAACACCCCCTGCTATTATTAAAAAAGCAGGGGGTGTTTTTATAATGACAGTATTGCATATACAACATAATAAATATAAAGTCTATACTTTTGATCAGAAATTGGATAAACTAGTAAAGAGGTTAAGATCATAATTGAAGTGGCTTATAATTTATCACAGAAAAAGCCTTCATCAGCGGGATCAACCGCTGTAATGAGCAGATTGTTTAAGCGGTTGATATCACATTTTTAAAGATGCTGTAATGTCAGTTGCAGTATCGGGCAGATGATGTGTGCTTTCAAAAAGCAAGTATAGAATAGGGAAGGAGACTGTAATATGTCGGGTGTACAGAAGGCTCTTGTAGCTATATTTTGTGTTTTTCTTATTATCATGTTCGTTAACAGCTATAGTGGTAATATGGAGAAAAATCCGTCAGCTGCTGAAAGTTACAGAAAAATGATAGAGTATGATATACAAAAAACCTATGAAGATGTTAAAAAGAAAACGCCGGGTCTCAAAATAGTCAATATCGAAGAATTCCAAGGAGAAAAATCCAAATATGCTCTAGTTGAAGTGAAATATCATAACGATTTACCGTCGAGGATTGAATTAGTTGACCTGAAAAATAAAGTAAGGGAACTGCTTCCTATTGACTCTGATTCTACATTGAAAGAGATAAAAAACGAAAATCATATAGAATTTATCTCCAACAGGGAATATCCCGACGGCGCCAGATCTTTTCCCTATATTTCAAAATGTATCAGGGTAGGGAATGATGATCCTTTGGGTGAAGAAGAAGGTAATTTTATAGTAATTAGAGAGGATGTGTATCTAAACATCAATCAAAGGGCGGAATATGGCAGTGTCAATGATTCTTCAGCTTATATCGCTAAAATTGTTCCAACCCTTGATGGTGTTCAAATACTATACAACTATGATTCAATGGCAGATAGTGAAACCTGTCCCAAAACTAAAATACACTATAATGATAAGGATAATCAACTTATATTGGAAATCGAAAAATGTAAAGTAAGTGATATGTACAATGTTGGGAGGGAAATGGAAGTTGCAGACTCCCTATATGTAAAATCAATCAACTTAAATGAGAACGAAAACAGCTGTAAAGTCGCTATTCAAATTAAAAACGATACAATGGAATATACTGTAAAAACGGGTATGATTAAAGCAGGTTTTCCGTATTCTGAATTAAAGTTTAGAATACAAGAATAAAATATAAAATAAAAGAGAGGGAGTTTTTGTAAAAAGAAATTAGTTGGCTTTTTATTGGCAGTAGCTATGTTGGTTATTTGTTCGCTACCGGCTTTTGCAAGTGAAGATATGGAAGCTATTGACGCTGAAGAATTGGATCTCTTTGGGGAATGAGTTTCGATGTTGAGGGAGTAGACTTTTCTTAAGTTTGGGTAAAATGTAGCAGGGGCAGCGTGTAGGACGCACGCTGACAGGCACTTGTCAAGGATGGCGAATTGCCTGTGAGCCCCTGCGCAGTGATTAAGTTCCAAGTTTTAGAATAACAGGTATTGATTTCTGGGGAGGTGCTGCCATCTTCACTAAATTACTTTGCACACTGAAATCATTTTAAATCTTTATGTGGAATTTACTAAGCCTCTTTTAGAAATGCTATATATGCCTTTTTGGCTTCGTATATATCTGCCTTGCTTGCTACTTCCCAAGGTGCATGCATATTATGGAGTGCTATACCAGCATCAATTACCTCCATACCATAGTTCGCCAGTATATAGGCTATGGTGCCGCCACCGCCTTGGTCTACTTTCCCCAGTTCGGCTGTTTGCCATGTTACATTATATTTGTCCATAATCCTTCGAATCTCGGCGATAAACTCGGGGTTTGCATCATTACTGCCACTTTTACCCCGTGAACCTGAGTATTTGTTAAACACAATACCTTTCCCAAAATAGGCACAATTTTTCTTTTCCATTACTTCGGGATAATTTGGGTCAAAGGCAGCACTTACATCTGAAGACAGCATTTTAGAGTTTGTCAGAGCCCTTCTAACCTTTAACTCACTATAATCTCCCAACAAATTTGCAATTTCAGCTACTGTATTTTCGAAGAATCTGGAGTGCATCCCTGTAGCGCCGACACTACCTATTTCCTCTTTATCTACGAGAAGTGTTACACATGTTTTTTCAGGGTTTTTTACTTCCATCATTGCTTCAAATGAGGTGTATGCACAGATTCTATCATCCTGCCCATAAGCCATAACCATGCTTTTATCTAATCCGTAATGTCTTGCCCTTCCCGCCGGAACGATTTCCAGTTCGGCGGATACAAAGTCTTCCTCTGTTATTTTATATTCCTCATTTAACAATCGTAGGATATTTTGCTTAACTCTATTTTTCGCTTCGGTATCTTTTATTGGTATACTGCCTGCAAAAACATTAAGGTTTTCACCTTCTACACCTTTTGCTAAGGTTTTAGACATTTGATTAGAGGCTAAATGTATTAATAAATCTGATACTCCCAGCACCGGATCATTCTCGTCTTCACCGATGACAATATTTACGCATGTACCGTCTTTCTTCACGACTACACCGTGTACAGCAAGGGGCATAGTTACCCACTGATACTTTTTAATTCCTCCGTAATAGTGGGTTTCAAGCAGTGCAAGATCAGTATCTTCATATAAAGGGTTCTGTTTCAGGTCCAATCGTGGAGAGTCAATATGTGCACCCAGTATCGTCATTCCATTTTCAAGAGGTTCTCTGCCTATTACAAACAAGGCCAAGGATTTGCCCATTTTATCAGCATATACTTTATCTCCCGGCTTTAAAGCCTTATGTTCTTTTATTAAATCTGCTAAATCCCTATATCCAAACTTTTCAGCTATAGCCTTGAATTCACGTGCACATTCTCGTTCGGTCTTACATTTTGACATGAATTCTATATATCTTTCAGAAAGTTGGAATACTTTTTCTAAATCTTCATCTGTGTATTTGTCCCAAGCCAGATTATATTCCTTTTCCAGCTGAGAATTTTGTTTGTCATTCATTTTGAAGTCCCCCTATATATCTTTTTATATTATGAATCAACATTTTAAACTTATCATAATATATGTTATGTGTCCAGATCTAACTTGTACGATATAGCAAGTAAAATGGTTTCCTTCCATGTGAAAAAACATAGCAGGGGCAGTGACCGGCTCTTGTCGGGATGACGAATTGCCGGCGATATAGTTCTGAAAATTTGATATAATATTTTTATGAGGGAGTGTTTTTATTACGGATAAATGTAAAGGATCATACAGAACCGTGAACTGATGGCACAACAGCTGCATGGTAGGTGTTTTTAAATGAAGTGTGTCAAGATAATGCCTTCTTCTTTAAAAGGGGAAATATTAGTCCCGCCGTCTAAAAGTATAAGTCACCGTATGTTGATATGTGCGGGGCTTTGCAACGGTAAAAGTATACTCAAAAACATTGCTTTTTCTGAAGATATTACCGCTACTATAAAGGGTATAGAAGAACTGGGAGCAAAAGTAGAATATCTTGCTCATCCTATTGATAGAAAGACTAACAATATAGCTGTAATCGGTAACAACCGACCATTGATTAGGGAAGGAGCAGTAATTGAGTGCGGAGAGTCAGCTTCAACCCTTAGATTTTTAATTCCACTTGTTTCATTGACGGGAAGGGAAGTTACCTTTACAGGTGAAGACAAACTAACTCAAAGACCCCTTGATGTTTATCTCGAAATATTTGATAAACAGGGCATAATATATAGAGTTCCTAACAATAATAACAACCTTCCCTTGACTTTTTGCGGAAGTTTAAACCCCGGGGAGTATCATGTAAGAGGCGATATAAGTTCCCAATTCATATCTGGGCTCATGTTTGCACTGCCCTTACTTAAAGGTAATTCACGAATTATAATTACTACCCCGCTGGAATCGAGAGGATATATAGACCTGACTATAGACACCCTTAAAAAGTTTTCAATAGCAGTAGAAAATAGGGATTATAAGGAATTTTTTATAAAAGGTGATCAGTGTTACAAAGCAGCAAACTGCTGTGTTGAAGGAGATTTTTCTCAAGCGGCGTTTTGGTTGGCAGCAGGTGCTTTAGGGGCAGAAATACGATGTATGAATATTAATACGACTTCCCTCCAAGGGGACAGGTTTATATTAGATATAATCTCGGAAATGGGGGGAAACCTAGTATATGGCAGGGATTTTGTCCGGGCAGAGGGGGGTTCTCTTCTTCGTGGAATTACCATAGATGCATCTTCATGTCCTGATTTAGTGCCCGCAGCTGCTGTATTAGGGGCTTTGAGCTGTGAAACAACAAAGATAGTTAATGCGAAAAGGCTTAGGATAAAAGAGTCTGATAGGCTAGCAGCTATATCTATAGGGTTAAATAAACTTGGGGCAAAGATAAGTGAATTGCCGGACGGTTTGATAATTGTAGGGCAGGAGACTTTGAAGGGTGGAGTTGTAGACAGTAGGGATGACCACAGGATAGCTATGGCATTTGCAATAGCTTCTATTAGATGCAGGGAGCCTGTTATTATAAAAAACAGTGAAGCTGTAAACAAATCCTATCCCGAATTTTGGAATGATTTTGCAAAGGTAGGGGGTGTTATTAATGAGCTCAATGATTGGAAATAGATTGAAACTGACAATATTCGGTGAATCTCACGGACGGGCTGTAGGTGCTGTGATAGATGGTTTGCCTCCGGGTATTTACCTTGATTTAGATTATATAAAGTATGAGATGGGGCGAAGGAAGCCAGGTGAAAGCAGTTTTTCTACTTCTAGGAGTGAGGATGATGATTTTCAAATAATAAGCGGATATTTTGAAAAAAAGACAACAGGTGCTCCTTTATGTGCGTTAATTTCAAATAAGGATCAGCATTCCGAGGACTATGCCAATATAAAAAATCTCTTGAGACCCGGACACGCTGATTATACTGGTTTTATCAAATATGCAGGGTACAATGATTACAGGGGAGGGGGGCATTTCTCCGGCAGGTTGACTGCCCCACTGGTTTTTGCCGGTGCTGTAGCAAAACAGATCCTTGAGAAGTTGGATATTTTTATCGGAGGGCACATTAAGAGCATAAAAGATATCAGTGAAGAGGGCTTTAATAAGATAAAAGTAAGCAGGTATGATATACTAAGACTGAGAGCTAAAGATTTTCCCGTAATAAATGAATCCATAGGGAAGAAGATGAAGGAGTGTATTTTAAAAGCGAAAGATGAGAGGGATTCAGTTGGGGGTGTTATTGAAACCGCTGTAATAAATCTTGATGCAGGGCTTGGAGAGCCTTTTTTCGATAGTGTTGAAAGCAGATTGGCTCATATATTGTTTTCTATTCCTGCAGTAAAAGGGGTAGAGTTTGGAGAAGGCTTTAGCATAACTGCAATGAAAGGCTCTGAAGCAAATGACGGATATACAGTAATAGACGGTAAAATTGAAACCTATACAAACCATAATGGCGGTATCCTTGGCGGAATTACTACAGGTATGCCTTTGATCTTTCAGGTGGCTGTTAAGCCAACCCCGTCTATCGGCAGGCAGCAGAAAACTGTGGATATTAAAAAACTGGAAGAAGTTGAAATATGTGTAAAAGGCCGTCATGACCCTTGTATTGTTCCAAGGGTGGTACCTGTTGTAGAAGCTGCAACGGCTCTAACCATATTAGACTTTATGCTGGATAGAGAAGGTGAACAAGGCTTTAGAGATAAATTGAGGATGTAGAATGAGCAAACAAGGGGGGTGAAATTTTGAGGATATTGATAATTAACGGACCAAATATTAACATGCTTGGCAGCAGGGAAAAGGGTATATATGGGGCTAAAAGTTATAAAGAAATGTGCATTTTTTTAAGAGATGAGGCTGAAAAATTAGATATGGAAATAGATATCGTTCAAAGCAATTGCGAAGGCGAAATTGTTGGATATATCCAGGAATCTTTTGAAAAACATGATGGTATTATTATAAATCCGGGGGCATACACCCATTACAGTATTGCTATTTACGATGCTTTGAAGTCGGTTAATGTGCCGACAGTTGAGGTTCATATAAGCAACATATACTCCAGAGAAGAATTCAGAAAAAAATCAATTACTGCAGAGGCTTGTATAGGACAAATATGTGGTTTTGGTATTTACGGATATATATTAGGTATGTTGGGCTTAAAGCAAAGGTGCGGCTTGTTATAAAAAATACTGAATTTACCATGGGATTTAAGGATAAAATAAATTCAGGTATAATAATTGTTGTTAAAGATCTCAATTGCTGATATAATAGCAGATACTGGTTAAAATCAGGAAATATAATTTAAGGAGAAATAAGTATATGCCACAAATAAAATTTGAAGATTTAAAATTATCAAAAGAACTGCTAAAAGCCATCAATGATATGGGGTTTGAGGAAGCAACACCTATCCAAGCTCAAACAATACCAAATATCCTAGAAGGGAAAGACTTAATAGGGCAGGCTCAGACAGGTACCGGTAAAACAGCAGCCTTTGGCCTGCCAATACTTGACATGATAAATCCCGGTGATAAAAAGCTGCAGGCTGTGATTTTATGTCCTACAAGAGAACTTGCTATTCAGGTAGCAGAAGAAATAAAGGAACTTTCAAAATACAAGGAAAACATCAGAGCCCTGCCTGTTTACGGCGGACAGCCAATAGAAAGGCAGATAAATGCTCTAAAAAAAGGTGTACAGATAGTTATAGGCACTCCGGGGCGAGTTTTAGACCATATGAGACGCCGCACATTAAAAATGCATGATGTTAAGATATCAGTATTAGATGAAGCTGATGAAATGCTCGACATGGGGTTTAGAGAAGATATAGAAAAAATATTAGAAGATATGCCAAAAGAAAGGCAAACTCTTATGTTTTCAGCTACTATACCTAATCAAATATTAGAGCTGGCTGGGGAATATATGAATAATCCCAAATTTATTAAAGTTGTTCACAAAGAACTAACGGTTCCGAACATAGAACAGTTTTACTTAGAGGTTAAAGGGAAGGCAAAGCTCGAATCGTTATGCCGTTTAATTGATGCATATAATCCAAATTTATCACTGGTTTTTTGTAATACAAAGAAAAAGGTTGATGAATTATTGGCTCAGCTTCAAGCTAGAGGGTATTCAGCAGATGGACTCCACGGTGATATGTCTCAGCCTCAACGAGACAGGGTTATGTCGAAATTTAAAACCGGTACAATCGATATTTTAGTAGCCACTGATGTAGCTGCCCGGGGATTAGATGTAGAGGCGGTAGATGCAGTATTTAATTATGATGTGCCGCAAAATGAAGAGTATTACGTTCATAGGATAGGCAGAACAGGGCGTGCAGGTAAACCCGGCAGGGCTTTTACTTTGGTAGTAGGAAGGGAAATCTATAAATTAAAAGATATAGAGCGGTATGCAAAAACAAAAATAAAACGAAAAGACGTACCTACACTTCATGATATTGAGGAAACAAAAATAGGCTTAATATTAGAAAAAGTAAAACAGACAATAGAAAATGGTGGTCTTGGCAGATACATTGAAATAATTGAAGGGATGGCCGAAGAGGACTATACTTCATTGGATCTTGCAGCTGCCCTATTAAAAATGACTATGGGAGATGTACAAGAAGACGATCTAATACCGAACGAGGACTTTGAACATACAGGCGGAGCTCCGGGCATGGCCAGGCTTTTTATCAATATAGGCAGGAAACATAAGATAAGACCGGGGGATATTGTTGGGGCTATTGCCGGGGAAACAGGTATACCCGGAAAGCTGATAGGGACAATTGATATATATGACAAGTTTACTTTTGTGGAAGTACCGAAGGAATATGCAAGAGATGTTCTTTATGCAATGAAGAACAATCAAATAAAAGGTAAGAAGATAAACATTGAACCGGCAAATAAATAATATGGAACAAGAAACCCCTGCAGCTATTTTTTGCTACAGGGGATTTTCTATTTATTTGAGTGCGTCTACATATGCCGAAAACTTTATCTTTTGTTTACCTATCCAAGCTGTTCCCGAGAATTCATAAACCAGGTCATATTCTTTGCTTCTGGCAAATTCGGGGTGGCGTGGAATATATACAAGCCTTATGTCTTCTACTTCAGATTTGTCGGCAGTAAATCTGTCTCCTGGCATAAACCCGAAAAATCCGTCAATGCTTATAAGGTAGTCATTCTTTACAAGTTTTTCCCACGCTTGTTTTGGCGGCAGTGTTGGAATCTCTTCACCAACGAGTTCCATAGGCAAGGCGCATTTTATAGACCATAACTCCCCATCATAGCCCAGCTGTACAGACAAGGATGAAATATACCCTGGAGAATTAATACATACTACAGGCAGGCCATCATATAATAGTGGGAATGTTACATATATGCCTGTTCCGGGACCTGTATATATTACTTGACCTTTTCCTAAATCACCTGGGAGCACGGGGAGGTCATTGGCTATTTGTTCAGCAATTTCTATGGCTTTTTCGTTAGTGATATCTTCTCCTTTTTCAACCTTTCTATTAGGTCGATATAACCATCCTCCATCCCATGAATTAAAAGACAGCTCTTCTTCTCCGGTTCCGAGATAGGTATCTGCTGAATATATATCCTCTGGTTCTTGTTTCACCAAATTAAAAAACTTGGCAATTTCCTTTAATTCTTGTTTAGTAACCTCATGATTTCTTTCCTTTATGGTTTTGGCGGTTTTCTTATGGATCGGAAATTCTGATTCAAGAGAAAAGTTTCCGCAATTTTTCTCGGTCATTCTTTTGGTTAGAGGCACATATGCCTTGAAGTTTTCTGTTGTGTGTTCTGATGTATATTCACCGTAGAATACAGCAGATGGAACAAGATAAGGGGTGTGGTCAACGGAATAAGCCAATTGATATGCAACTTCAGCCTGCTTTATGAGAGCGCTGCCTTGTACTTTTGGCGTAAAGTTAACTGCTTCAAATACTCCTTCTCCCCTTTCTAATGCTGTAAGGGCTTCTTCATAGCTTGCAAAAGGGATTTCGAAACTACTGTCCGGTGTAGGGAAATTCCAATAAACATAAAGTATATCTCCATAGGCACTTAAAAAAAATTGTATTTTCGGGGTTTCGCCTACAAATTTTTCTATAAATTTTGGTACTAGGATAACAATCATAGTAGCATCTTCTTCGAACACAGGTTTTTTTATAATTACATCGAATCCATCTTGTGGGAGGAGATCTGCCTTTTCTAGCCAGTTAATAGCGATATCTTGTGCATCTTCTTCGCTGATTATTTTACTGTTTTCTCCATGTTTATATGATTCCGGAGATATATAGGTCCATATACCTTGTTCGCGCCATACTACTATCTCTTTCCGGAGAGATTGGTCTTGATTTTTTTCTGCCGAATCTGTTATAAAAAATGGCATACTAAGGCTTTCCGGTTCATCAATAACTTCAGGATTTTTCATGCCGACAGCCCTTGCCAGATCCAGCGCATCTTTTGTTGTTATATTATTTTTTTTAAGTTTTATCAGCTGACCTTTTTCTGGGGCAGCCGGCATTCCACTAAACTCAAAATCAATTTCTCTGAAGTTCGTAAAACCGGTACCAAATGTAAACCCGGAAGAAATACTGCTCGCTTGAGCAATGTTAAAAAACAGTGGTTCTACAAAGGCAACTTCCTTCTGCGGATTATAAAATGCTTGCCATGTTAAAGTTACAATAAGGATTATAGATGCAGCTATGACACCCATCTTTACAAAGATGTTTTTGTTTTTCTTTCTATGGGTATAAGAGGTTTTAGACTCTGTGTATTTTACTGCGAGCTTTTCCCATAATTTTTTTTGGAAACCAATGTCAGGTTCAATTTTCGGCAAGCTGTGGAGCTTGTTCCCTATATCCTGTTCCAGTGTTTCTAAATCGTGGTCAATTCTATCTGTCATAAGAAATCATCCTTTCTCTCATGCTTTTTAAACCTCTAAATGCCAGTTGTTTTACAGCGCCTTCTGTTTTATCCATTATTTCGGCCACCTGGTGCAGGCTCAAATCCTCAATGTAGCGTAATATAAGCACTTGCTGTTGAGTGTCTGGGAGTGTATGTAATATTGAAATTATAGCGAGTTTTTCTGAGGTATTTTCGATTCTTTTGTCATTAACTCCAAGATCAATATTTTCTACTAATTTATTCTCGGTTTTATTTTTTCGCCTATAATCTACTATTACATTAGATGCGATCCGATAAAGCCAACTTCCGAATGAATAACCGCGTTCTTGATATTTTGAGAGATTTTCTAATGCCAGAAGGAAGGTTTGAGATACGATATCTTCAGCTTCATAGCTGCTGTTCATTCGGTAGTAGGCATACCTATATAATTTTGGCAAATAATGTTCATAAAGCTTTTCGAAGGCGGATATATCGGATTTAGCCTGCTCTACAAGTCTTGATTCTTGTTCCCGGGATACAATGGACACATGTTTCAACCTCTCTTTCTTTATTCAATTCTATATATGTTAACGTGCGAGATGAGAGAAAGGTTACGCTTTTTAACCGATTTTATTTTTTAACTTTTCGTTCCGGTTCAAGCAGTACTACACCTTCTTTTACATATATACCCAGAACTTAACATAAAGTCAGCTATCCAGCGAGAAGGAAAAATAAGAACCGTGCCGGTTCTGGCACGGTTAAAAGTATGTATCTATTCACCTATAATCTTTATCAAAACTCGTTTTGGGCGTTTTCCGTCGAATTCACCGTAGAAGATCTGCTCCCAAGGACCAAAGTCCAGTTTTCCGTCTGTTATGGCTACTACTACTTCTCGCCCCATGATTGTGCGCTTTAAATGGGCATCGGCATTGTCTTCGAATCCATTGTGCCTATACTGATCATATGGTTTTTCCGGTGCCAGTTTTTCTAAAAAGACTTCAAAATCATGGTGAAGACCGTTTTCGTCATCATTTATAAAGACACTTGCCGTAATATGCATTGCGTTACAAAGGAGTAGCCCTTCTTTTATACCGCTTTCTTTTAAGGCCTCTTCTACGTAAGGAGTAATATTTATGAATTCTCGTCGATTTTTTGTATTAAAGGTTAGTTCCTTTCGATAGCTTTTCATGCTAACACCTCCAAAATATATGGAACGTTTAGAATACTGAGATTATCATAACAAGCGGACACTGTAATGTCAAATATAACGCGTGACGTTTTGTTTGTCATCGTGTGGTTTGCGGCAATCTGTGATGCCGCTGTTTGCATGGGACCAATAGTAGTAATAATAGCGTATAAAGATACGAAAATATGCTAAAATATCCGAAATTATGCTATAATAATCTTATAATTAAAATTATCAGTTTGGGTTAATCTGCTACTTATACATATTTTTTACAAATTTAAGGTTATAGGAGGGTAACATGTGGCTGGCGATATAATAGGGTTAATTATATCTATAGTATTTGTCTTTTTGGTGATTATAGTTTCCGAACTCTTAAGAAAAACAGGGGATTTCAATGAAGAATTTACTCGAAAATTTGTACATATTGGGGTAGCTCATTGGTGGATAGTTGCTATGTTCTTAATAAACGATATACGTTATGCCCTTATACCCCCGGTTATTTTTGTAGTGTTAAATTATTATTCTAACAGGAAAGATCTTATTAAAAGTATGGAAAGAGAAGGGGATTCAAATCTTGGAACCGTTTATTTCCCGATTTCTCTTATAGTGCTTATCCTTTTGACATGGGATGGAGGACTATTAGGTGGGGGAAATCTCAAATACCTTGGGGCAGTTGGAAGCTTGATAATGGGTTATGGGGACGGCTTTGCAGCCATAATAGGTTTTGCAGCTAGCATTATTTGACCATATCGGACTTCAAAATATGGACAAGGGGTGAAGGCAATGTTTAACTATTATTTCCAAGGGCTGCTATTGGGTTTAGCATATGTTGCACCTATCGGAATGCAGAACTTATATGTAATAAATACAGCTTTAAGCGGCAGTAAGATTAGGGCTTATCAGGTAGCATTTATCTGCACCTTTTTTGATATTATCCTTGCCCTTTCTTGTTTTTTTGGGATGGGCTTGTTAATAAAGAATATTCCGGTTTTAAAAGGTATTATTCTTTTGGCAGGCTCTATTTTCGTCATATATATAGGAATAAGTTTGGTTCGTTCATCTGCCGATAAAATAGAGGAAGTTAGTATAAATAAATCAATTTACGAAGTTATTGCCAAGTGTTTTGCTGTGACTTGGCTCAATCCTCAGGCACTAATTGATGGCTCTCTGTTATTAGGAAGCTATCATGCCTCAATCCCTGATCAGCTGCTATTATATTTCGTATTAGGATTTTGCAGTGCATCTTGTATCTGGTTTTTTACTATAACAACAATAATATTAAAGCTGCAGGATAAAATAAATCAAAAGGCTGTAAAGATGATAAATATTATATGCGGATTTGTATTAATGTTTTTTGGTGTTAAATTAGGATACTCTTTTATTGAGATATTTATGAAATGATTAAATAGATCTAATTTTTTCTAATATATCCGGGTTGTCTTTTAGAAATTGATTTACTGCAGAAATTCGTTCATATGTTTCCTTGCTTAAATGGTGTTCGAGCAATTCTGTGTCTCTGAACGCCATTTCTTTTTTAACTCCTATATTATTCAAAAACTCTTCGATTGTTTTATGTCTCTCCAAAAGGTATCTCCCTTTATCTTTCCCCTTTTCTGTTAATTGAATGATACTATATTTCTCGTATTTAACCAGTCCCAGGGCTGCAAGTTTTTGTACAATTTTTGAAGCTGATGAGGCTTTTACATTCAGGTTATCTGCCAATTGATTTATTCTGGTGTATCCTTCATTTAAACATATTCTATAAATCATTTCTAAGTAATCTTCCATGCTGACAGTCAGTTTTTCATCCTGTTTTATTTGATAACCTCGATATGTATAGAATTCATTTTTCATTGTCAAAACACAATACTCCTTTTTTCTTTTTTATATACTTTATGTGTAACACGTTGCTAAATATACCTCATATATTAGGTACAGGAAAAAAATTTTCATTAGGCTAAATCGATTCAAGTTTAGAAACTTTTGTGAGGTGAATGTGAAGGTAAGAAATCAAATTTAAAAGGGGGAATAAACGTGTACGAAAAATCTATACCCTTACATATGCTTCCCATTGGCAGCTTTGGAAGGGTTACGAGTTTAATAGCAATAGGGAATTCAAGGAGAAGGATGCTTGATCTTGGATTGATCCGAGATACGAAGATAGAGGCTGTTTTAAAGAGCCCTTCAGGGGATCCTACAGCATATCAAATACGAGGTGCTGTTATTGCTCTAAGGTCTGAAGAGGCTTCTAAGATAATTGTTGAAAAAATTGACTGATAAGCTATCTTTGAGGGGGTATATATATGGGCTTAACGGCTCAATCTACTGGACCACAGGTTCTGAAGGAGTTATTCAATATTGAGGCAGAACCATATGAATTTATAGTTGCTTTAGTCGGTAACCCAAATACGGGGAAGAGCACTGTTTTTAACAGTCTCACAGGGCTAAAGCAGCATACGGGAAACTGGCCGGGGAAGACTGTATCAAATGCACAAGGGAGGTTTCAACATAAAAATATGGATTTTGTTTTAGTTGATCTGCCTGGCACTTATTCTCTGATGGCTAATTCAGTAGAGGAAGAAATTGCCCGGGATTTTATATGTTTCGGAAAACCTGATGTGACTGTAGTTGTTACTGATGCTACTTGTCTTGAGAGGAATCTGAATCTGGTTATACAAATATTAGAGATTACTGAAAAAGTTATAGTATGTGTTAATCTCTTGGATGAAGCAAAAAGGAAAAAAATAAATGTTGAGATCAAGGAACTTTCGCGAATCCTTGGTGTTCCGGTTGTGGGGACTAATGCTAGGGATGGGGAGGGGCTTCAAGAGCTTAAAGATGCTATATTGAACATGATTTCCGGAAAAACAAAATCTAATCCTATAAAAATCGATTATGATGATGATATAAAAGAAGCAGTAAAAATATTTGAGCCTGTTTTGAATAAAATAATCGGAAACAAATTAAACAATAGATGGACTGCATTAAGGCTGATTGATGGTGATGAGACCATTAAAGAATCAATTAATAATTATTTGGGATTGAATCTTTCAGATGATATTGAACTTATTAGTTTGTATGATCGTTTAGAAGAATATTTAGCCGAAAAAAATATTGAAGATGAAGAAATAAGGGATAGGATTGTTTCACAAATAGTGTGCTTTGCGGAAAACGTAGTTAAAGAGGTTGTTTCATTTGAAAATAAAGAGTATTACGAGGTAGACCGGAAAATTGATAGTGTGTTAACGTCAAAAACCCTAGGTATACCAATCATGTTAGTTCTTTTGGGTATTGTTTTTTGGATTACTATTCAAGGGGCAAATTACCCGTCAGAGCTTCTTGCTGCAGGGCTGTTTTGGATAGAAGAACGTATTTCAGAATTGTTTTTTAATATTGGTGTTCCTGATTGGTTCCACGGGATAACAGTGCTTGGAATATATCGTACCCTTGCCTGGGTAGTATCTGTTATGCTTCCACCTATGGCAATTTTTTTCCCATTATTTACACTGCTTGAGGATTTAGGTTATCTGCCGAGGGTGGCTTTTAACCTTGACAGCTTCTTTAAAAAAGCTGGTGCTCATGGCAAACAAGCCCTTACTATGTGTATGGGATTTGGGTGTAATGCAGCAGGTGTTATTGCATGTAGGATTATTGATTCCCCAAGGGAAAGGCTAATAGCTATCATTACAAATAATTTTGTCCCCTGCAATGGACGCTTTCCGATTTTAATAGCCCTGGCTACAATTTTTATAGGAGGGAATTTGGGGGTTTTCAGGTCTGCATTTGCAGCACTGTCTGTGCTGGCTTCGGTAATTTTTGGCGTTTTAATGACTTTAGCAGTTTCGTGGATTTTATCAAAAACTATACTGAAAGGGCTGCCCTCTACTTTTACTTTAGAGCTCCCACCATACAGGAAACCCCAAATCGGGAAGGTTATAATCCGATCTATTTTTGACAGGACACTATTTGTCCTTGCTCGTGCAGTTACAGTTGCAGCCCCGGCAGGGCTTATTATTTGGCTTATGGCTAATATGACTGTCGGTAATATAAGTTTACTGGATTATTGTGCCGGATTCCTTGATCCTTTAGGTTTCTTAATAGGGCTTGACGGTTATATCCTCATGGCATTTATATTGGGTTTTCCGGCAAATGAGATTGTTATACCGATAATTATAATGAGCTATATGTCAGCCGGTTCAATGCTGGAACTGGATAGTATTAGTGCTATGAGAGAACTGTTGGCTGCTAATGGATGGACTTGGCTTACGGCAGTATGCACTATGCTGTTTTCTTTAAACCATTTTCCGTGTGGTACTACTCTGCTTACTATATACAAAGAAACCCAGAGTAAGAAATGGACTTTGGTTTCCTTTATTGTTCCAACACTTGTAGGTTTTATGGTTTGTTTTGTGGTAGCACAAACTGCGCGCCTCTTGGGGCTTGTGTAAATACTAAAGGCGATTCAAATGTATTACTGTAAATATTATAGTATTAGGATAAAATCATATATTGATTATGCCGGAAAACCCGATGAAGCAGAAATAATTTATTTTCACCGCCCTTTTATTATTAAAAGAGGAAATTGTCATAAATTGTAGAATATGAATATAAATACGTTAACAATTTACGGTATATTGTCCTGGTTTTCCTATATTGATTATCATATAAGGAGTTGGTTTGGAAGCAATAATCAAAAAATCAATAAATAAACAAATCAATCCTATATGTTTTTGGACAATTATACAATCGTATTATTCAAATATTATAGGTAGGGTACAGAAACATGCCTTATCAATTTTTATTTTATGTAAGCTAAAAAAATAATTTTTGGCTTGAGAGTTTCAATGGAAGGATAAATGCAAAAATATAAATACATGTGTAAAGGGAGTGTAAATCTTTAAGATGATTTGCAGCACATTAAAAAGCGGGAGGGATAATCTAAATGGAAAACAAATTGATAAATAAGCAGCACGACAAAAGAAGGAAAAGTGTCGGAAAAGCTTTAACTTTTCAAATTATTGCATTAATAGTCGTTATTTGTAGTATTTTGGGGGTGTTAGCATATAGGCAGTCATCTGAGGCTTTATTAAACGACATCGCTGAATCGATGGAGGACCGAGCAGTTGATGCATCTGTTTTGGTAAGTGAAAGGATTTCCGGTTGGTTTAATGAACTGGAACTGTTATCCAGGCGAGAGACGATACAAACAATGGACTGGGATATACAAAGACCAATACTTTCAAGGGAAGCAGGGGAATTAGGTTATATAAGAATTGGTGTATGTGACCTGTATGGAAATTTGAGATATGCTGAAGGCAAATCAGAAGATATTAGCGGAACGGATTTTTTTAGACTGGCAGTAGAGGGAAAAAGGAGTATTACTTCACCTTATGAAACTGATGGGGAAATGATTATTTCTATAGCAGTGCCTATCCGAAATGAACCTGGTGCGATAGTTGGCGTTTTAGTAGGTAAAACCGATGTTAACGGTCTAAACAGTGTTGTTGCCGATATAAAAGTAGGCAATGAGGGTTATGCTTACATGATAGATGAAAAAGGGACTACAATAGCTCACCCCGATAAGAGTCTTGTTATTAACAGGGATAATACACGAAAAAGTTTAGAAGATGATCCGGCACTAGAACCGCTGGCTGAGCTTGAAAATAAAATGCTCAATGGTGAGCAGGGATTTGGTGAGTATGTATATAATGGCATAGCCAAGCTAATGTCTTATGCACCAATAAAAGATACTGGATGGTCAATTGCTTTAACAAGGCCAAAAGATGAGGCATTTTTGATGATATATAATCTAAGAAACAAAACCTTGATTGTAACTTTAGTATTTATAGTAGTTGGAATTCTAGTTGGTATATTTATTTCAAGAGGCATTGTTAATCCACTTTTGAAAATGGAGCAATTTGCTAATGAATTAGCAAACGGAAACCTTGCATATAGGCTTGATTTAAAACGTGATGATGAATTTGGGCATACGGTTAATGTTTTAAATTATGCGGCAGAGTCTGTAAAGAATATAGTAAAGAGTATACTTGAAATGGTTAATAGTTCTGAAGTTACTACTAATATTCTCTATGAATCTGCAGAACAAGTATCTGCGGGCAGTGAGGAAATAACCAGCACGATACTTCAAGTTGCTGAAGGTGCTAATGAACAGGCTAAGAATGCGGAAGAAGCAGCAGCCATTACTGCTAATTTAGGTAAGAAAATCGAAGAGTTAATCACCATATTCAGGAAGACAAAAGAGAATACTGATGTAATGAAAGAAAAGAGCGAAAATGGTTTAAAATCTATGGATGAATTAAAAAATAATTTTATGGAAAATTCGGAAGCCGTAAAAACAGTCGGTGAAAGCGTTAAAAACGTCTATGAAAAATCCCAATTTATTGGTGAAATAACTGAAACCATTACATCTATTGCAGATCGAACCAATCTTTTAGCGCTAAATGCGGCGATTGAGGCTGCAAGAGCAGGAGAAGCCGGTAGGGGTTTTGCGGTGGTAGCAGAAGAAATCAGGAAACTTGCTGAACAATCCGCAGATGCAACTAAAAATATTGAAAATATAATAAATGAGATCAAACAGGTTGTTGAATATGCAGCAGGTTCAATGGAAAATGCATCTGAAGTCGTTGAAAAGGCTGATGCTTCACTGGATGTAACTTCGAAACTGTTTGATGCAATAGGAAAAGCAGTTGATGATACTATTAATCAGATAGAAGCGTTAGTCAGAAACATGGAAGAAATGAACGATGATAAAGATAGTGTTATTGAAGCTATTGAAAATATATCTGCTATTACCCAAGAAGCAGCAGCAGGCACTGAAGAAGTAAGTGCTGCAACAGAAGAACAAACCTCATCAATAGAAGAAATTACAGCATCTATAAGTGATCTTAATAAAATGATAAGAGAACTGGCAGAGTCTGTTAAAGTTTTTAAGGTTTGATTAACAAATAAAAAATACTGCCTCTGCAATAAGCAGGGGCAGTATTTTTATCGACTTGAACCTCCGCCACCGCCTGAACCTCCACCGAAACCTCCACCTCCACCAAAGCCTCCGCCACCGCCGAAGGGTCCAAAGAACGTGCCTCTTCGCCTATAATAACGATTATTTTTCGAAGATTTATTTATAATAATAATGATAAAAATCAATAAAATGATAATTAATCCTAATGGAATTCCCTCATTAATGTCAGTCTTATAATCTTCTAATACTGCAAGATCGCCTGTAGTTAGATCAAGTCCGTATTCTGCTGCTATTTCGGAAGCCAATGACATGAAAGTATCTGTAATTCCTTTAGAATACTGCCCTTCTTTAAAAGAAGGAAGTGCGTAATTATCAAGTATTCTTCCAGCTTTTGCGTCATTAATTGCACCTTCAAGTCCATATCCAACTTCTATACGAATCTTTCCGCTTCGGTCTGCTAACAGATTTTCTTTATTAACCAGTAAGAGGACTCCGTTATTTTTCTCTTTGTCTCCTATGCCCCAACCCCGCAAAATTTCAAGTGAATAAGTTTCAATGGGTTTACCGTCAAGATCATTTACCGTAACAACCACCAGCTGAGCACCTGTCTTCTTATCTAAAGCCTGAGCAATCTTCTTCATCTTGAGTTCATCTGAACTATCTATTAGATCAGCATAATCATATACATATGTTAAACCTGAAGGGACAGGAGGCACAGGCTCTGCTTTTATATTTTTACAGATATACGGGCTAAAAAGTAAAAAAATTGTAATAAATAATAGGGTTGGTATTAGTTTATTAGTAAATCTCCTCATTACTAATTTTTCTCCTTTGTGCCAAAATCTACTTCCGGAGCTACTCGCGCTTCTTCTTGCACTTCAAAATATGCTTTTTTCTCAAAACCAAATATTTTGGCTACAATATTAGTTGGGAATCTCCTTATTTTGGTGTTATATGATTGAACCGCATTATTATAATCCATGCGTGCTACTGCAATCCTATTTTCGGTGCCTGCTAGTTCATCAGCAAGCTGTCTGAAATTTGCATCTGCTTTTAATTCCGGGTAATTTTCTGCAATTGCAAGCAATCTCGATAATGCCCTTGAAAGTTCCTCTTCAGCATCAGCCTTGTCGGAAACAGATCCGGCTCCCATCAATCTTTCACGAGCTTTAGTGACCTCTGTAAGTATTTGTTCTTCATGAGCCGCATAACCTTTTACGGTATTGACGAGGTTTGGTATAAGATCTGCTCTTCTTTGCAGCTGGTTATCTATTTGACTCCACGCATTATTTACTTTTTCTTCAGAAGCAACAAGACCATTATATCCGCTGAATAATGTGAGAACAAGGGCAACTAGTATAATGATAAAAACAGTCAAACCTTTTTTCATAATAATCCCTCCCCCAGATTCTAAAATGATTGACTATTTAATTATACAATATTCATATAGAAATTGAAGGACTTTTTGATAATTTAAAATCCAACTTACCAATCGCTGTGCTCAATAATTTTCTTTCTCTTCCACCGACCGCTTGCATAGTAAATCCTGCTTAATAGCATACCTATTGTTATGCTTATAACAATGGCTATCCATATTCCGTCTGCACCGAGCTGTGGCAGGCTTGATAAATACTTTGCTAAAGGAACCCTTATTAACCACAAGTTGGTTAAAGAAAATATTAAGGTAGGAAGGGTATCCCCTGCACCTCTGAGCACTCCGTTTGTTATAAACATCATGGAATAAGGGATATATGAAAGGCTGAGAATTCTCAAGTTATTTTCTCCTAGCGCAAGCAGTTTTTGATCATTTGTAAACAAACCCAACAAGAGCCTTGGATTAAGCTGAGCTATTAAGGTTATTGTCGCACTTATTATAATCGCCAGTATCGTTGACCATTTTACTGTTTCTTTTACATTTTCCTCTTTATGTGCCCCAATATTCTGTCCAGTAATGGCAGATGTAGCCATTCCTATAGATTGTGAAGGCATCATTGAAAACTGTTCAAGCCTTGATGCCATACCGAAGGATGCAACGATATCGACCCCAAAAGTATTTATAATAGAGTTGACTGCCAGAGCGCCGAGTGATACAGCAGACATCTGAAGTCCTGCAGGCAGCCCTATTTTAATTGTTTTTAGTGTAAGTTCTTTATCAAACTTAAATTCCTTAAAGTTGATACTTAAAAGATGACCTTTTTTATTTAGATACCAGATTGACGTAAAAAAAGATATACTTATTGCAATGGTTGTTGCCAACGCTGCCCCTGCTACTTCCATTCTTGGGAAGGGGCCTATACCTAAAATCAGAAACGGATCTAAAATAATATTCAATACAGTAGCGATAGACAAGAATATTAGTGGAGTCCTGGAATCACCAAGTCCCCTTAAGATTGCACTGGCAGCATTATAACCGAACATAAATACTAAACCGGCCAAGAATATGTTTAAATAGGTGGATGCCATAGATATTATTGCTGCTGGGGCGTTTATGAGTTTTAATAGGTCTTTGCTGAAAAATATTCCGGTAATACTAATAACTATTCCCGAGACACAGATTAATAAGAGTGTATTGTTTATGGTTTTTTTAACCATTTTCACGTCTTTGGCGCCGGTATATTGGGCGATCAGAACTGTTGCAGCAGTTGTTATACCTATTATCATGGAATTCAAAAAAAATATTATAGGGGAACTTACAGAAACAGCTCCTAATGCTTCAGGACCTAAAAAATTTCCTACCCAGATACTATCTACTGTATTATATAATGCTTGGAGCAGATTGCCTATAAGCATAGGCAAGGAGAAAGATATAATCTGTTTGAGCATGCTTCCTTGTGTCAAGTCCCTAAGGTTTGTATTACTATTCATGAGTTATCACACCTTGCAGTATGGGTTTTTTGTAAGGTATAAAAAAATAAGGACATGAGATAATGGAAAGTCCTAAATAATATAATAAACTTCTTTGGAATAAAGTCAAATAAGGTTTAAAGGCTCAGGGATGGTTTTATGAACAGCATAGTGAGGTTTTAAGATGGGTTTTTTATTAAGCTGATAATTTTGAGGATTAACAATATGATCGGCTGATGGATTAAATATATGATAAGGGTATTTTGTCCAAGTCTAGTTATTAGATTGTCTCTCATTTGGAAATGGAAAATACTCTTTTTTTTAGTATAGAGGCTTTTTCCAAGTACTCCACCATATACAAACAGTCCAAACCAAGGGATAAGAGGGTAGTAATCAGCGGAAATAAATGTTTCAGTGATGATCCCTAAAGGGAATAATAAGTTATGATTTACATTAATTTTAGGTATTAAATATGAGAGAAAAATTACTGCAGTTCCAAGTACTAGCAGAATGAGATTATTTAAGTTCTTTATAAAAGTGAAAAGTATTATACTTATACCCAGGAAATGGAGGATACCAAATTTAATTATGTAGTTGGGATCATATGAATAGGTTGTAATGGTTATAAGTAATGCTACACCAAGTATCTTTAAACCCCGTATTCTATTTCTGTGTGAGAGAGAACAGCTAGCTCCCGAGATTAATATAAAGAGGATACCGGATGCTTTACTGATATAATAATTTATACCGCTTGTATAACTGATATTATAGCCATAAAATTCGTTCATGCTAAATGCTATGTGGAAATATACCATGCATATAAGTGCAATCCCTCTTATAAAATCTATTTCCCATATCCGACTTTTTGTATTTAGCCTAATATTCATTGATCTTTCTCTCCTTTATACATAGGAGGACCTTTAAATTAAATATTCAATAGAATTAGGTGTATTCCTTCAAATTTCATGTTTGCGATTAAAGGGAAATGCAAGGGTTATTTAGAATTTATAAAAAGAACAATAATTTTGACCGTTCGTTTATGATATATAAATAGAATTATGTGCAATGATGATAAAAGGGACGTCAAAACACTAAGGGACGTACCTTCTGTGTTCTGTGGGTTAGTGTTTTGTCGGCAACCTTGTGGGTATCCCTGCTTTGACGGATTCCTCTTCCGATGTTACTAGGTTTCGCTTACTGCGCTAATCTAAATCTTCCTAATGGTAGATTCTATCGATCAGATTGTA
>DUOC01000101.1 GCA_012839065.1 Thermoanaerobacterales bacterium
ATAAATATGTATCTATTACCAATGACAAAAAAGAACACGAAGTTATTGTGATTCTTGGGCCCTAAAGAGAGAAGACTATAAAGGCTGATTAAATATCAGCCTTTATAGTCTTATTATGTTATCTCTTTTCCCTAAAGGGATAGCATTTGTCAGATCAAAAATCGGCATGGGCTCGGAATCTTATAATAAGATCTCATCCCCAACTAAATGTGCAGGTTTATATGAGCGGCTTTCCTTTGATTTAAAAAAGTTAAGTTAATATAGCACTATCACCAAAGAAAAAAATGATTGCATTTAATATCAGCAATTTTTTATTGATAAGCTGCATATATAAATCAATCATCGAGATGATAGCTTGCCCTCCCCAAAATAAAATAGATCTGAGAAAATACAAACCCGAAAAATATGATAAGGTTATTAAAAATTATTTGACGGCAATGGAATAGGGAATGTGCTTTGCCGGCGTGTCGAGTGGTTGGATTGTGGGTAGACATTTGATCTCCTGTTGAGATTTTTTGTGCTGCTGTGTGCAGCTGTTTAGTTTATCTGCTCTAATACGGCACCGATAGTTTGAAATGCTCATTTTATATACACTGCTTTTTTAAATATATAAAAGATGTTATACTTTAAGTATAAAGACAAATTCAAGGAATGGTGATAGGGAGATGGAGACGACAATTTTAATAGTTGATGATGAACCTTTGTTTGTAAAGGGTTTAAAACACAGTCTTGAGCAAGAAGGCTATTCGGTAGAATGTGCTTATGATGGGGAAGAAGGGCTTAAATGCCTTAAAAAAGGTGGTATTGATCTTATAATTCTTGATGTTATGCTTCCTAAAAAAGATGGGTTTACCGTTTGTCGTGAGATAAGGACCTATTCTAATGTGCCAATAATCATGCTTACGGCAAAAGGTGAAGATGTAGATAAAATAGTGGGAATAGAAATAGGTGCTGATGACTATCTTACAAAGCCTTTTAATACAAGAGAACTACTGGCGAGGATCAAAGCCCTTCTCAGAAGAACAAGAATGAGCTATGATCGAAACAAAACTGATATTCTCGATCTAGGGGAACTTAAATTGGATTTGAACAGCCGTCGGGTCCTCTTGAAAGATAAAGAGGTCGACCTTACTACAAAAGAGTTTGATATTCTTTATATTTTGGCGAAATCTCCGGGAAGGGTTTATTCAAGGGAAAGTCTTTTAGAACTTGTATGGGGATATGATTTTTATGGTGATGAAAGGACTGTAGATGTGCATATACGTCGAATCAGAGAAAAGCTTGAAGAAGATCCCGGTCACCCGTATTGGGTTTTAACAAAGTGGGGAGTAGGTTATTATTGTCGGGAGATGGTTTAATGTTTGATAACCTTAGATGGAGGCTGTCTATAACATATCTGTTAATTATTATCCTTGTAATGGCACTTTCAGGATTTTTTTTGAACACATCTGTTACAAATTACTACTTAAACAATGCGAAAATCAATTATATGAGCCAGGCAAATATTTTAGCTAATTCTATAGCGGAGAACTATTTTAAAGGACAGGCTCCACCTAGATCCGTAATTAAAAATTTTGGGGAGCAGATCGATGCGAGGGTTCTTCTGCTTGATTATAATGGAAAGATAATAATGGACTCCTTTGATACCAATGAATTTGAAGGGATCATCTTTAAACATAATGAGGTAGTATCGGCGTTAAAAGGTGAAGGAAAAGCAGGGGTACGATACCTTGAAGACGACGGTTGGGTTATGTACATTGTTGTGCCTGTAATAGCTTATAGGGAAGTTAAGGGGGCGGTATTTTTATCAACATCAGTTAATACGGTAATTAATGAGATACGCACTTTAAGATGGCAGTATTTTTTAGTATCCATTTTAATTGGTGTCGTGGTTACAATTATCAGTATTATAGTTGCAAAATATCTTACCGGGCCGATAAAAGCTTTAACGGCAGCGGCTAAGAAGATGGCAAAAGGGGACTTATCGGCAAGGGTAGAGATAACGGGGCAAGGGGAAATACGCCACCTTGCACAGGCTTTTAATATAATGGGGATAGAGTTGGAAAATTACAATCGAAGACAGAAGAGTTTTGTAGCAAACGCATCTCATGAATTAAGGACACCTTTAAGCTCAATAAAAGCGCTTGTTGAATCTTTGATAGAAGATCGTAAATCTGACATTTCTCTTTATAAGGAATTTTTAAAAGATATTAATACCGAAATAGACAGGCTATCACAACTTGTAGAAAATCTTCTAAACTTGGCAAGACTTGATAAAATTAAGGATCTAAACAAAAAAGAAATTGATGTTATGAAATTAGCGAACAATATAACGGGGCGTCTAAGACCTTTGGCTGATGAAAAAAACATAAAATTGTCTACCAGGGGTAGGATTAAGGGGAAACTAAAAATAGATGCAGAGAAGCTGTACCATATAATCTGGAATCTGGCAGATAATGCCATTAAATATACTCCCAACGGTGGAAAGGTTTATATTTCTCTGATAGAGGAAAAAGAGCGTTTAATTATACGAGTAAGAGATACTGGAATCGGAATACCCGAAGGAGAAATTGAAAATATTTTTGAGCCTTTTGTTAGGATTGATAAGGCAAGATGCAGGGAATCCGGAGGGTTTGGATTAGGGCTTTCTTTAGTTAAAGAAATAGTCGAAACTCAAAATGGAGAAATTAAGGTTAAAAGCCGCCAGGATAAGGGATCAGTATTTACGATAATACTGCCTATCGAACCGAAATTAAAAGATCCAAATTTAGGGGGTCTATAATATGAACAGACAAGTTTTATCGGTTTTAATAGCTGTTATGCTAGTCTTTGCATTTACAATTTCTGCTATAGGCTGTACAAACATATATCCGGTTGAAACTCCAAAACCTGAAGAACCTGTTGTAAGCCCAACTTACCAAAAAGAACATATAGCAGTGACTCTCTATTTTAGTGACGATAAAGGCATGAATGTTGTACCCGAAGAACGTGAAGTACTACCTATAGAATCCTTAGAAAAAGTAATAATACAAGAATTAATAAAAGGACCGGCAGATCCAACATTAAAGCCTTCTCTGCCTCGGGGCACAGACATCTATTCAATTGACACAATGGGCGGTATTGTATATGTAAATTTTACGAGTGACATAAAGAACAAGATATCGAGTGCATCAGCCGAGAATGTTGCTCTGGAATCTGTAGTATTTTCATTAACAGAGCTTCCCGGTGTTTTAGGAGTTCAAATTCTGATAGGCGGGAAAAGAGAAGATACATTAGCCGGTAGCGTAAATATTTTAGAACCTGTTTATAGAAAAATAAAGGTCGGAGAATTCTATAACTCGGAAGACAGGAATAAGCATAATCAATTAAAAGCAAAACACGGATTTGAAGAATGGAGATTTGATCCCCTTGAAGTAG
The DNA here is from genome assembly GCA_012839065.1 of Thermoanaerobacterales bacterium. Classification (GTDB taxonomy): domain Bacteria; phylum Bacillota; class Thermosediminibacteria; order Koleobacterales; family Koleobacteraceae; genus DUOC01. The sequence goes on from DUOC01000101.1 coordinate 3,418, forward strand.
CTAAAAGGGATGGCAGGATGGCAGGTTTTCTTTCAACTGATGAGTTTGATTTGGTTTCTATAGAATACGATAAAGACGGTGATAATAAAGTTAAAACAGCTTTGGTGGATGCGGTTCACAAGGGGAAATCTTATAGAATAACGCTTACCCAGCCCTTCGGCAGTGAATATGATAGCATATGGGTTATTGATAATGTTGCCACCAATTTTACTGAGATACCGCCTGTTCAGTATGAGAACGGGGAAAGGTATATTTATGGATTGGTTAAAGAAGTAGATTATATAAACAAAATAATTAACATTGAACAAACTTACCAAAACAATGTTGATAATCAAGTAGAAGTTGGAGTAGATATACCGGTTATTCATGATGCAGTTATTCGACTCCAAAAAATTATAGGGAAAGATGAATACGGTTCATATAGGCGAAAAGAAGTAGACGGGGAATTTATAGATGTAAAACCGGGTACTGAAGTGGCTATTATACTAACAAAAGATAAAAGTGCTAGGGCAGTAATTGTAACTCCTAAGGAATAATTACGGATGAAGGGGCAGCAATGGGAGAAAAGGAAAAGGCTTTATGCTATAATTTTTTATAGATTTATGTTAAAATTGATTTATTTAGGAGGTAAAAATGGTGTATATAGGTGCCCATATATCAATTTCAGAGGGTTATGAAAAAGCTGTTAAACAGGCAGCTGATATAGAGCGTAATACCATGCAGTTCTTTTCGAGGAACCCAAGAGGGAGCAGTGCAAAAGCTCTGAATTTTAATGATATAAAAAGAGCAGAAAATCTCCGCAAAGAATTAAACTTCGGCCCATTGGTAGCTCATGCCCCTTATGTTATAAATTTGGCTTCCCACAAAGAAAACGTATGGCATTTTGCAAAAGTGGTAATGGAAGAAGACCTTGAGAGACTATCAACGGCAGGTGTATCTTATATGGTTGTACATCCCGGTAATCATGTAGGGAAGGGTATAGAATACGGTATCCAAAGGACCGCTGATTGTCTTAATGAAGTGCTTACAGAAGAAACCGATGTTATGGTTCTTCTTGAAGGGATGGCCGGGGTAGGAACTGAAGTAGGTTATACCTTTGAACAGCTTAAAGAGATCATAGAAAAAGTGGACTACGAAGAGAAGGTAGGTGTATGCCTTGATACTTGCCATCTCTATTGTGCAGGTTATGATATTAGAGACAACCTTAATGATGTTTTTGAAGAGTTTGACGAAATTATTGGCTTTGGCCGACTAAAAGCCTTTCATATTAATGATAGTAAGAATCCATTGGGAAGCAGGAAGGATAGACATGAAAATATAGGGGACGGGGAACTCGGCATAAAGACCTTTGAAAATATACTTAACCATCCGAAAATTATAGATGTTTCACTTATCCTTGAGACCCCGGGTAAGGTTGACGTGTATGAAAAGGAAATCAAACTTTTAAGGTCGTTAATCAAGGAGAATAAATAATGGACGAAATATGGTTGGATGGAGTGCTGAATATTCTAGCCGAACTTTACCCAGAAGCTAAATCAGAACTTGTATATGATACTCCCTTTGAGCTGCTTGTTTCCGCTGTTTTATCAGCTCAGTCTACCGATAAACAGGTAAATAAAATAACAGCGGAACTTTTTAAGAAATATAATACTCCGAAAGGTTTTGCGGGTTTAAAACCGGAAGAGCTGGAGGAAGAAATACGAAGCTGTGGATTGTATAAAAATAAGAGC
>DUOC01000102.1 GCA_012839065.1 Thermoanaerobacterales bacterium
AGATCCCTTCAATTTTAGGCGGATCATATTTAATATGGTAAATAGTGCCGCACTCTTTGCATACCCTCCTACCGGTAAGCCTTGAAATCAATTCTTCGCTCGGCACTTCAATATTTATTACACAGTCAAGCTTTAATCCCATCTCTTTTAGAGCATTATCAAGAGCCTTGGCTTGGATCTCTGTCCTAGGGAATCCGTCTAACATGAACCCTTCTTTGCAATCTGATTCTAACAGTCTCGTTTTTACTATTTCTACTACTATGTCGTCAGGAACCAATAATCCTTTATCCATATATTCTTTGGCTTTTATGCCTAAAGTTGTTTGTTCCTTTATATTCTTCCGAAAAATATCTCCCGTTGATATGTGAGGAATATTTAATTCCTTAGACAACTTTTCGCTCTGGGTTCCTTTACCTGCTCCCGGAGGACCAAGAAACACTAACCGCAATTTAAACCCTCCTTTTATTTTAGGAAACCATCATAATGACGCATCAACATTTGAGCCTCTAACTGTTTTACTGTCTCGATTACTACCCCAACTACTATAAGTAATGCCGTACCACCAAAGGATATATTCATTTTAGTAATTCCAGTAAAAATATACGGCATTATAGCAATTGCTGCAAGAAATAACGCACCTGCTAAGGTAATGCGGCTCAATATCTTTTCTATATATTGAGCAGTAGGTCTTCCGGGCCTTATGCCTGGAATAAAACCTCCGTATTTTTTGATGTTATTTGCTACGTCAGCAGGATTGAAGATTATAGCTGTATAAAAATAAGTGAAGAAAATTATCAACAGCGCATATAGAACAGCATATACCAATCCGCTTGGTTCTAAAAATCGGGCTATACTTGTTGCAATTTTGCTGTTTGGGAAAAATCCTGCAATAGTACTTGGGAATAGTAATATTGACATTGCAAATATTACCGGTATAACACCTGCTTGATTGACTTTTATCGGGATATTGGTGCTCTGCCCACCATACATCTTCCTCCCTACAACCCTTTTAGCATACTGTACGGGGATCCGTCTTTCGGCTTCATTCACTGCTACAACTCCGGCAACTACTAAAATTGCAACCAAAGCAAATAAAACTATTGTAATAATATTTGCCGAACCTATTTTAACCATTTGATATAACTGAAACGCTGTTAAAGGCAGTCGAGAAACAATACCCGCAAAAATGATCAGTGATATACCATTGCCTATACCTTTATCGGTAATTTGTTCACCCAACCACATTAAAAAGGCTGTGCCGGCAGTAAGACTTATAACTATAACAGCTATAGATATAAAGCCTGTATCTATAACAGCAGCTCTGAAACCTGCACTCATACCTATAGCTTGGATAAGAGCAAGAACTACAGCTCCGTATCTGGTATATTTAGCTATAATCTTTCTTCCGGCTTCTCCTTCTTTTGAGAGTTCCTCTAATTTCGGTATAACTATCGTAAGAAGGTTAATTATAATAGATGCGTTAATATATGGCGTAATGCTCATAGCAAATATGCTAAAGTTTTTTAGAGCGCCGCCTGATACAAAATCAAAGAAGCCAAATAGTGCACCTTTTTCAATTATAGCTTTAATTTGAGCAGTATCTATTCCCGGAACCGGAATATGTGAGCCTGCTCTAAAAACAACAAGCATAAACATTGTATAAATAAGTTTCTTTCGAAGGTCGGGGATTCTCCAAGCATTTCTTAGGGTCTTTAACATCTATACCACCTCAACCTTTCCTCCTGCCGCTTCTATTTTGTCTTTGGCAGCTTTTGAAAACCCATTTGCTTTCACTTCTAACTTTACGTTAAGCTCTCCTCTGCCAAGAATTTTTACTCCATCTTTAGTGCTTTTAATTATTCGTTTTTCTAAAAGGGTTTCAGGAGTTACCACATCACCATCTTCAAAGATATTAAGTTTCTCAACATTGACTCCTACTATCTCTTTTTTGAATATATTTGTAAACCCCCGCTTTGGCATACGTCTTTGCAGAGGCATTTGGCCGCCTTCGAAGCCGGGTCTTACTCCTCCGCCCGAACGTGAATTTTGACCCTTATGACCCCTACCTGCAGTTTTCCCCAGCCCTGAACCGATGCCTCTCCCTTTCCTTTTGGATGTTTTTTTAGATCCTTCAGCTGGTTTAAGTTCATGCAGTTTCATTTTTTTCTGCACCTCCTTTATTACCTATAGGACTTCTACTTCAACAAGGTGTTCTACTTTTTTAATCATTCCTCTAATCTGAGGGGTATCTTTATGTTCAACTGTATCATTAATTTTTCTTAAGCCTAGTGCATTGACAGTTTTTCTTTGTCTTTCAGTGCAGCCTATAACACTTCTCACTAATTTTATTTTCAAGTTTTCTGACATGTATATACCTCCTAACCTAACAGCTCTTCTACAGTTTTACCTCTTAATTTAGCTACTTCTTCAGCTCTTTTTAAATTCTTTAACGCCTCTACAGTAGCATTAACCATATTTTTAGGGTTGGAAGAGCCAAGGGATTTCGTCAGGATATCTCTTACACCTGCCAGTTCAAGAACTGCTCTCACGGGTCCTCCGGCTATTACACCTGTTCCTTCTGATGCCGGTTTTAATAATACTTTACCGCCCCCAAATACTCCTATGATTTCATGTGGTATAGTAGTTCCTACAAGAGGTACGCTTATAAGATTCTTTTTAGCATCTTCTATACCCTTTCTTATTGCTTCCGGTATTTCAACAGCCTTACCTATCCCTGCACCTACATGCCCGTTTTCATCGCCTACTACTACAAGGGCTCTAAATCTAAAATTTCGTCCTCCCTTAACAACTTTAGCAACCCGATTTATACTAACGACTTTCTCTTTTAATTCTAAATCGCCTGTCTCGATCTTGTCTTGGTTACCTGAAAATGACAAAACTCTTTCCCTCCTTTTCTTTAGAATTCCAATCCTTCTTCTCTTGCAGCTTCTGCAAGTGCTTTAACACGCCCATGATAGAGATATCCGCCCCTGTCAAAAACGACTTTATCGATTCCTTCTTCTTTGGCACGTTGGGCTATGAGTTTCCCTACTAATTTGGCAGCATCTTGGTTGCCTCCATTTGTTATTTGATCTCTTATTTCTTTATCGAGGGTAGATGCTGCAGCAATTGTAGTTCCGGTCTCGTCGTTTATCAGCTGGGCATATATATGTTTAAGGCTCCTAAAAACGTTTAGTCTTGGCCTATCTGCGGTGCCAACAGCTTTTTTTCGGACTCTCATATGGCGCTTTTTCCTGGCTTCATTATTAGATCTCATTCGCATTAAATATCTCTCCTTTCTTGACCGGTTTAACTATGCACCTGTTTTCCCTACTTTGCGTCTGATATGTTCGTTTTCATATTTAATACCCTTACCTTTATATGGATCAGGCTCTCTGAGTTTCCTTATATTTGCAGCAATAATACCAACCAATTCCTTATCAGCACCCTTTACGGTTATCTTGTTCGGGGCAGGCACGTCAAATTCTATTCCTTCAGGTGCCTCCATTTCTATAGGGTGAGAATAGCCAATAGTCAAGACCAGTTTATTCCCCTGTTTTGCTGCTCGATAACCTACCCCGTTGATTTCCAGCTTTTTCTCAAAACCTTTTGTTACTCCATCGACCATATTAGCAATCAAACTACGGGTTAATCCATGAAGAGATTTATGCATTTTGTTGTCTGTTGGTCGCTTTACAACAATCTGTTTATCATCTAACTCTATTATCATATCATTATGGATTTGTTTCTCCAGCTGACCCTTTGGTCCTTTTACGGTCATCAGTCCTTTTTCGAATTTTACATCTACTCCGGACGGAATATCTATTGGTTCTTTACCGATTCTCGACATGATTTCACCTCCACCATTACCAGATGTAGCAAAGCACTTCTCCGCCTACACCTGCCTGCCTTGCCTTTTTGTCTGTCATTATGCCTTCAGATGTAGATATTACAGCGATCCCCAGCCCGCCTAAAACTCTAGGTATTTCATCTTTTTTCGCATAAACTCTCAAACCGGGTTTACTTATCCTTTTTAGCCCGGTAATAACTCTTTCTTTGTTAGGACCGTATTTCAGATAGATCTTTATAATACCCTGTTTGTTGTCATCGATTATTTCATAATTTTTTATAAATCCTTCTTCTTTAAGCGTTTGAGTAATTGCCTTTTTAATGTTTGAAGCTGGCACTTCTATTGTTTCTTTTCTTGCAACATTAGCGTTTCTTATACGGGTCAGCATATCAGCAATAGGGTCTGTCATAACCATTACATCCTACCTCCTCTCTTAACTTGCTTACCAGCTCGATTTTCTTACTCCCGGTATTTCGCCTTTATACGCCAGCTTTCTAAAGCAAATACGGCATAAGCCAAACTTCCGCAGATATGCTCTAGGTCTGCCGCATATTTTACACCGATTATATCTCCTGGTCGAGAATTTAGGTTCTCGTTTTTGTTTTGCTATAAGAGATTTTCTTGCCAAATTTTTTCCCTCCCTTTTATTTCCTAAAAGGCATTCCCAAAAGTCTAAGAAGTTCTCTAGCCTCTTCATCGGTTTTAGCAGTTGTGTTAATAACAATATCCATACCTCGAACCTTGTCAATTTTATCATACTCTATTTCCGGGAAAATCAGCTGTTCTTTAATACCAATTGCAAAATTGCCTCTCCCGTCAAATGAATTGGCAGATACGCCTCTAAAGTCTCTAACCCTGGGCAGAGCAATATTTATAAATTTATCTAGAAATTCATACATCCGATTGCCCCTTAATGTGACTTTAGTACCGATAGGCATCCCTGCCCTCAATTTAAAAGCAGCTACTGATTTTTTTGCTCTTGTCACAACGGGCTTCTGCCCTGAAATTAAAGACAAGTCATTAACTGCTGCATCTAGAACTTTTGGGTTTTCTTTTGCTTCTCCTACACCCATATTAATCACTATCTTAACAAGCCTGGGGATTTCCATTGGGTTCTTGTAATTAAATTTTTCAATCATAGCAGGTTTTACCTCATTTTCATATTTGTCCCTAAGCCTTGCCATGTTATACCTCCTTCCCCTCTTTTAGATTACTTATCAATAATTTCACCGCATTTTTTACATACTCTAACCTTTGACCCTTCTTTTAGGAATTTCCGTCCTATACGTGTAGGTTTGTTGCATTTGTTGCAAACAACCATGGCTTTAGAACTGTAAAAAGGTGCCTCCTGATCGATTATTCCACCTTGCTGAAGTTCACGGGTCGGTCTCACGTGTTTTTTGACTATATTGACTCCCTCTACGATTATTTTCCCTTCTTTAGGCAGTACTGAGAGGACCTTACCTTTTTTCCCCTTATCCTTGCCCGATATTATATAAACAGTATCGCCTTTCTTGATGTTTTTTACTGCCATAAACTACACCTCCTTTACTAAAGGACTTCAGGAGCTAATGAAATTATTTTCATGAAGTCTTTTTCCCTTAGTTCACGAGCTACAGGACCGAATATCCTCGTACCCTTTGGGTTTTTAGCATTATCGACTATCACAGCAGCATTGTCATCAAATCTTATATGAGAACCGTCACTTCTTCGCAGACCTTTTTTTGTACGAACAACAACTGCTCTTATAACATCACCTTTCTTAACAACGCCTCCTGGTATTGCGTTCTTAACAGAAGCAACGATTATATCTCCAACGGTAGCATATTTCCTACCGGAACCGCCAAGTATTCCAATACACATGATTTCTTTGGCACCTGAATTATCAGCAACGGTTAAACGTGTTTGAACTTGAATCATAGTAGTTTGCCCTCCTTTCCTGTAAAAGGACTATTTCGCTTTTTCGAGGATGTTTACAACTCTCCATCTTTTTTCCTTGCTCAGAGGCCTTGTTTCCATAATCTTAACTTTATCTCCAACACTACACTCATTATCTTCGTCATGTGCTTTAAACTTTGTAGTTCTTTTTATGGTTTTACCGTAAAGTGGATGGCGTACAAGGGTCTCAACTGCTACTACTACAGTTTTATCCATCTTATCGCTCACCACTTTACCAATCCTGATCTTCCTCTTACCTCGTTCCATGCTTTTATCCCCTCCTTCCGGTCGGTTCTGTTTTAAGCTTCTTCTTTTTGGAGTTCTCGTTCCCTCATAATCGTATTCACTCGTGCTATATCCTTCCTAACTTCTCTTATTCGCATTGGATTGTCAAGCTGGTTCGTTGCCAGCTGAAAACGTAAGTTAAAGAGTTCAGCCTTTAGATCCTTTAATTTTACTTCCAATTCGTTTGTGGTTAAATCTCTAATTTTTTTAGCTTTCATACTCTTCACCACCTGCTTCTTCCTGTTTTATAATCTTAGTCTTAATAGGCAGTTTATGAGATGCAAGAGTTAAAGCTCTTACAGCCGTTTCTTCATCTACTCCGGAAAGTTCAAACAGAACACGACCGGGTTTTACAACGGCGACCCAATATTCAGGTGCACCTTTACCGCTACCCATTCTGGTCTCGGCAGGTTTTTGTGTAACCGGTTTATGAGGAAAAATCTTTATCCAGACTTTACCGCCTCTTTTTATATACCTTGTCATCGCTACACGGGCAGCTTCTATCTGATTGCTGTTTATCCATGCAGGCTCAAGGGCTTGTAAACCGTATTCGCCGTATGTTATAGTGTTACCCCTGTGAGCTTCACCTCTTATTTTCCCTCTTTGTACCTTCCTGTATTTTACCCTTTTCGGCATCAGCATGGTTCTACTCTCCTCCTTCCCCCGCTGTCTCTTCCTTTTTAACTTCGGGAAGAACATCTCCTTTATATACCCATACTTTTACACCTAAACGTCCATATGTTGTATGGGCTTCTGCAAAACCATAATCTATATCTGCTCTCAATGTCTGAAGGGGAATTGTGCCTTCGCTGTAACCTTCAGATCTTGCTATTTCTGCACCGCCTAAGCGCCCACTCACGAGTGTTTTAATACCTTTAGCCCCTGCTCTCATAGCCCGTGATATGGATTGCTTCATAGCCCTCCTAAAGGAAATCCTCTTTTCCAGCTGTGCGGCTATATTTTCTGATATCAGCTGTGCATCTAACTCAGGAACCTTAACTTCCATAACGTTTATTTGTACCTGCTTTTCGGTAATTGCTTCCAATTCGTTTTTAAGTTCTTCGACTCCTGTTCCACCTTTCCCTATAACCATTCCGGGTTTAGATGTATATATAGTAACCCTAATTCGATTAGCAGCACGTTCAATTTCAATTTTTGATATACCGGAGGTATATAGTTTATCCTTAACATGTTTGCGTATTTTTTGGTCTTCAAGCAGAAATTCCGAAAAGTTTTTATCTGCATACCATTTCGCGTTCCAATCTTTTACTATGCCTAACCTCAGACCATGAGGGTTAACTTTCTGACCCACTAATTATCCCTCCTTTTCTTTTAATACTATTGTGATATGACTTGTTCTCTTCCTTATCATGCCAGCTCTTCCCATTGCCCTCGCTTTAAATCTCTTCAATGTTGGACCTTGATCTGCATAAGCTTGTGAGATGTAGAGATTATCACGGTTCATATTGTAATTATGTTCTGCATTTGCAGCAGCGGAATTTACAAGTTTATAAACTATCGGGGAAGCAGCTTTTGGCGTAAATTTTAATATAGCAAGGGCTTCATCAACATCTTTATTTCGTATAAGGTCTAATACTATACGAACTTTCCTAGGAGCAATTCTTACATACCTTGCAACTGCTCTAGCCTCCACAGGTAATCTACCTCCTTCTATTAAAACCTGTTATTTCAGGGTCGTAGACCTTTCAGTATGAGCACCATGACCTCTAAAAGTCCTGGTCGGTGAAAATTCACCAAGTTTATGGCCTACCATTTCTTCAGTTATATATATTGGTACGTGTCTTCTACCGTCGTGAACAGCAATAGTGTGACCGACCATTTGTGGGAATATAGTAGATCTCCTTGACCAGGTTTTAATAACCTTCTTCTCCTTGTTTTTATTCATTTCTTCTATTTTTTTAAGGAGTTTTTCGTCTACATACGGCCCCTTTTTAAGTGACCTACCCATACATCGAACCTCCTTTTATTTATTTTTGATTGCGCCTTCTGATTATCAGCTTATCAGAGGCCTTTTTCTTCCTGGTTTTTAATCCAAGAGTAGGTTTGCCCCACGGAGTCACAGGTGACTTCCTTCCGATAGGTGCCTTACCTTCACCACCACCATGTGGGTGATCTACAGGGTTCATTGCGGAACCTCTTACATGAGGTCTCTTGCCTAACCAGCGAGATCTGCCAGCTTTACCTATCGAAATATTTTCATGATCCAAGTTTCCAACCTGACCTATCGTAGCTCTACATTCTTTGCGCACAAGCCTCACTTCACCTGAAGGGAGCCTTAAGTGGGCATAGTCGCCTTCTTTCGCCATAAGCTGTGCTGATGCCCCTGCAGCTCTCACCAGCTGTCCGCCTTTACCAGCTTTCATCTCTATATTATGGATAATCGTTCCTAGCGGAATCCTCTCAAGAGGCAGTGCATTTCCCGGTTTTATATCTACATTAGTACCTGATTCAACAATATCTCCTACTTTAAGCCCTAATGGTGCAAGAATATATCTTTTTTCACCGTCTACATAGTGCAGCAGAGCAATATTTGCAGATCGGTTTGGATCATATTCAATAGCTGCAACTTTAGCCGGTATATTATCTTTGTCCCTTTTAAAATCTATAATCCTGTATTTTCGTTTATGCCCGCCGCCCCTATGACGAGCAGTTATTCTTCCATAAACATTTCTCCCGCCCGTGCTTTTTAAAGTCTTCACTAATGATTTTTCAGGCTCTTTCTTTGTAATTTCCTCAAATGTTAATACAGTCATCGTCCTTCGGCCGGGGGAAGTTGGCTTAAATTTTTTTATTGCCATCTCCAGTTCCCTCCTCGCTTTTATGTTTTTTACATTAATACAGATTACATTCCTTCAAAGAACTCGATAGATTTACTATCCGGCGTAAGGGTAACTATGGCTTTCTTCCAATCTGGCCTTTTACCTTCATATTTCCCTAAACGCTTAGTCTTGCCCTTAACTATCATAGTATTAACCTTTTCCACCTTTACATCGAATATTTTCTCTACAGCTTTTTTGATTTCTGTTTTATTAGCTTTAATATCGACCTTAAAAGTGTATTTTCTGTCGGCCATTTGATTCATACTCTTCTCCGTTATAATAGGTTTTAATATTATATCATAGTGAGATGCCATTATACGTACACCTCCTCCACCCTATCCAAAGCTTCTTTTGTTAGTATTAACTTATCATGTCTTAAAATATCGTAAACATTTAGATTCCCTACAACAGTCGTAGTTATCCCCGGGATATTTCGTGCAGATTTTTCTATATTTTCATCTCTGTTCAGGGTAACAATAAGGGCTTTCTTTTCTACGTTTAAATTGCTAAGTATGTCTATCATTTTTTTAGTCTTAGGCGAGTCGATAGTTAGCTGATCCAATATCAAGAGATCACTATCAATTACTTTAGATGAAAGTGCCGATTTTAATGCAAGCCTTTTAACTTTTTTTGGTACTGTATACTTATATGATCTTGGCTTTGGACCAAAAACTACTCCACCACCGGGCCAGAGAGGCGATCTGATACTGCCGTGTCTTGCACGACCGGTTCCTTTTTGCCTCCATGGTTTTCGACCGCCGCCCCTTACTTCTGCTCTAGTTTTAGTAGAAGCAGTACCTCGTCTTTTGTTTGCCAGCTGCATAGTTACCACTTGGTGTAGTATATCCGTTCTTACCGGTACATTAAAAATGCTATCTGTCAGCATCACTTCTCCGACTTCTTCGCCTTTTATATTGTACATAGCTACTTTTGGCATAGCTGATCCTCCTTCCCTTATATTGTCATCGAGGACTATTTTTTAGATTCTCTGATCTCTAAAAGACCGTTTCTTACACCTGGTACGGATCCTTTTATGAGAAGCATATCTCTTTCCGGATATACCTTTACTACTTCAAGCCCCTGGACGGTTACTCTTACTCCGCCCATTCTACCAGCCATTTTTCTACCTTTAAATACCCTTGCAGGATCTGTTGCGCCAAGTGAGCCAACCCCTCTGTGGTACTTTGAGCCATGGCTCTTGGGACCCCTTCTAAACTTCCATCTTTTTATAGGACCAGTAAATCCTTTACCTTTAGATTTCCCTGAAATATCTACTTTGTCGCCAGGCTTAAAAACATCAATGTTTATCTCCTGGCCTACATCGTATTTGTCAATATTTTCTAACTTGAATTCCACAAGGTATCTCATCGGCTTTAATTGTGCTTTCTTAAAATGACCTTTTAACGGCTTATTTGCTCTTTTTTCTTTTATATCCTCAAAACCTATTTGCAAAGCATTATATCCGTCAATTGCTTCAGTTTTTTTCTGAACAACAACATTTTTACCGGATTGAATTATTGTTACAGGTACAGCTTTCCCTTCTTCGTCAAAGATTTGGGTCATACCTACCTTTTTTCCCAGTATCGCTTTCTCCAAAACCGCCACCTCCTCTTTGCATATATAAGCTTTCAGCTGTTTTTCTCTACAGCTTTATTTCTATATCTACCCCTGCCGGCAAGTCGAGCCTCATTAGGGAATCAACCGTTTTAGGAGTAGGCTCTTTTATATCTATAAGCCGCTTATGGGTTCTTATTTCAAATTGTTCTCTTGCGTCTTTGTATTTATGTGGTGCTCTTAATATCGTTATAACATTTTTGTCTGTCGGTAGTGGTACTGGGCCTGATACCTTCGCACCAGTTCTCTTTGCAGTTTCGACTATCTTTTTAGCCGATTGATCCAGGATTTTATGGTCAAAGGCCTTCAGCTTTATTCGTATATCTTGTTTTGCCATAATATTCTTATCCCTCCTTTTATTAACCTGGGACCATTTTTTATAGCTTCTATCAATACCTATGTTTTAAAGATCTTATGGTAATTGTGATCTAAACTATTAGCCTATAATATCAGTAACAACACCTGCACCTACGGTTCTTCCGCCTTCACGGATAGCAAAGCGAAGACCTTCTTCCATTGCAATAGGTGTTATAAGTTCTATATAC